>NZ_JAAGPC010000009.1:0-108405 GCF_017104595.1 Burkholderia sp. Tr-20390
CGCCCCGGCTCGTGCGGCCCGGCATGCACGGCGCGCCGCGCACGCGCTCGCCGGCCTCGCCGCCGCGCAGCCGGGCAACACCGAACTGAAGTGGCTGATGGCCGCGTTCGCCGACGTCCACGTGCTGCTGCACACGTACGCCGCCTATTTCACCGCCGTTCCGGAGCGCACCCGCGATGCTCAGTGAATTCCCGCTGGCCGGCATCTACCTGCCGCCCTTTTTCGTCTATGCGTGCGCGACCGTGCCGCTCTACATGGCCGTGCGCGCGCTGCTCGCCCGGCTCGGCGTGCTGCGCCGCGTGTGGCATCCGGCGCTGTTCGAGTTCGCGATTTCGCTCGTGCTGGTCGCCACGCTGATCCTCTATTTCTAGTCTCTCGTCGGAACGTATCGCGTCATGTCGCTCAAACCCCTCACCCGAACCCTGCTGACGCTCGCCACCGTGGCCGTCGCGATCGTGCTGGTCGCCGCGCTCTGGCATGCGTACGTCCTCGCGCCGTGGACGCGCGACGCGCGTGTCAGCGCGCACGTCGTGCGGATCGCGCCCGAAGTGTCGGGCACCGTCGTCGACGTCGCGGTGGTCGACAACCAGCGCGTCGCGAAAGGCGACGTGCTGTACCGGATCGATCCGCAACGCTTCGCGCTGGCAGTGGAACAGGCGGAAGCGCAGGTCGCCGCGACCGCCGAGTCGATGCGCCAGAAGCGCGACGAAGCGCAGCGGCGCACCGGCCTCGACGATCTCGTGCCGCGCGAGGACATCCAGCGTTCGAGCCGCGCGGTGTCGATCGCGCAGGCCGAACATCGCAAGGCGCTGGCCGCGCTCGACGTCGCGAAACTCGACCTCGAGCGCACGACGCTGCGCTCGCCGGTCGACGGCTACGTGACGCAGCTGCGCCTGCGTCACGGCGACTACGCGGTCGAGGGCAAGCCCGGTATTTCGGTGCTCGACGCACACAGCTTCTGGATCACCGGCTATTTCGAGGAAACCAAGCTGCGCCGCATCGCAACGGGTGCGCCCGCAACGATCCGGCTGATGGGCTTCGATCCGCTGCTGAGCGGGCACGTGACGAGCATCGGCCGCGGCATCGCGGACGAGAACGGCACGCTCGACGAACTCGGCCTGCCGGCCGTCAATCCGACCTTCAGCTGGGTGCGGCTCGCGCAGCGCATTCCGGTGCGCATCGAGATCGACCGGGTGCCGGCCGGCGTGCTGCTGGCGGCAGGCATGACGTGCAGCGTCGAAGTCGGCGAACGCGGGCGCGAACGCACGCCGCGCGGCCGGCTCGCGTCGTGGCTGCACGCGTGGATGTGAAGGGGGCGACGATGCGATGCCCGCTTCCTCCACTGCGTGCGACACGCTACGCGCGCACCTTCATCGCGGCCTGCACGTGCGCGCTGGCCGCATGCACGACGGTCGGCCCCGATTACGCGGCGCCGCAGCCCGTGCATCCATCCAGCTGGATCGCGTCGCGCGACACGGTAGCCGCCGATCCCGCGCAGTTGCAGGACTGGTGGCACACGTTCGGTGACGCGCAGCTCGATGCGCTGGTCGCGCAAGCGATCGCGCACAACCAGGATCTCGCGATCGCGCGCCAGCGGTTGCTGCAGGCGCGCGCCGAACGCGACCAGATCGCGAGCCGCCTCGGCCCGACCGTGACGGCAGGCGGGAACGCCGATGCGATCCGTTCGTCGCGGGCGCTCGACTGGCCGCCCGGCATCGGCCAGTCGCGCACCTACCGGCTCGGCTTCGATGCGTCGTGGGAACTCGACCTGTTCGGCGGCACGCGGCGCGCGGTCGAATCGGCCGATGCGCAGATCGACGCGCTCGACGACGATCGCCACGCGATCCTCGTGAGCCTGCTGGCCGAGCTCGCGTCGGATTACGCGGAACTGCGCGCGACCCAGGAGCGGCTGCGGATCGCGACGGACAACGTCGCGAGCCTGGATGCCACGCGGCGGCTGACCGAGCAGTCGAACCGGCGCGGCCTCGGCACGTCGTTCGCGGTCGCGCAGGCGCGGGCCGAGCTGCAGCTCGCGCAGGCGACGTTGCCGCCGCTGCATCAGGACGTCGCGCGGCTCGCCCATGCGATCGGCGTGCTCGTCGGCGGCTTTCCGGAAACGCTGCGCGCCACGCTGAGCGCGCCCGGCGCGACGCTGCCGGTCGCGCCCGCGCTGCCCGTCACGTTGCCGTCGGACGTGATCCGCGAGCGCCCCGACATCCGCGCCGCCGAACGGCGGCTGGCCGCCGCGACCGCGCAGATCGGCGTCGCGCGCGCCGAGCAGTTTCCGCATTTCGCGATTCCGTTGAGCCTCGGCACGACGGCCAGCCTCGTGCAGGACCTGTTCTCGGGCGCGAGCGTCGCGTGGTCGGTCGCACTCGACGGCACGCAGACGCTGTACGACGGCGGCCGCGCGAAAGCCGGCGTCGACGCCGCACGCGCAGCCGCCGAAGCCGCGCGGCTCGCGTATGAGCAACGCATCCGCGGCGCGTTTCGCGATGTCGAGGACGCGCTGGCGGCGATCGGCGCCGCGCGCGACCAGCAGGCCATGCTCGCCGCGGCGGTCGACAGCAGCCAGGATGCGCAGTCGCGCGCGACGCGGCTGTACCGCAACGGCCTCGGCGAATACCTGTCGGTGCTGACCGCGCAGCGCGCGACGTACCGCGCGCGCGATGCGCTCGCACTCAGCCGGCTCGCGCAGGTGCAAGGCGCGATCGCGCTCTACAAGTCGCTCGGCGTCGGCTGGCGCGACGCGCCGCCGGTCGCACAGGCCGGCGCGCCGCAAGCGAATGCGCAGTGAACGCCGCCACCCGGCGCCCCGACGCTTCGGCGTCGCTCATCCACCGGAGAAATCCCGATGCCCGCTCTCAATCCGAATGATTTCGCGTTACACGACATCCATCTGTTTCCGGTCTGCGTGTTTCGCGCCGAACACGCGACGCCGGGCTACGCGCCCCGCTGGGAAGGCGAGATCGACACGCTGATGCGCCACGGCGAGCCGTTCGTGATCGTCTACGTCGAACTCGATTCCGACGAAAGCCACGACGACCGCAAGCATCGCGCGGTCTGGCTCAAGCAGAACAAGGCAGCGCTGGGTGCCGTCTGCAAGGCGCTCATCAGCGTCGAACCCGATCCCGACCGGCGCGCGGAAGTGGCCGCGCAGGGTGAAGTCGCCGTCAAGGCATTCGGGATTCCGCATCATGCGGTGGCGTCGTTCGAGCAGGCCGTCTCGCTCGCCGCGCGGCTCACGCGGCAGCCTTCGGGGAAGGACGCGCGGCAGGCCGGACAACCGGCATGACACATGCCGGTGCGCTACGCCACGTTGCATTCACCCGCGACACGAGGGCCGGCATGCGCTATCCAAACCTGACGATCACGGGCTCGCACACGCTGGCGTCTTGTCCGTCGCGGCTCCCCGAACCCGGCGAGATCCTGTTGTGGCGACTGCGCGGCGAATGGCAGCTCGTCACCAGCGAGCGCGGCCATCTCTACCTGTCGAAAGCGGAACTGCGGCGTGCCCGCACGCATCCGAATCGCGCGCACGGCCGCCGCTTCGCGATCGGCCGGTCGGCGCTGCGCGCGATCCTCGGGACGCTGGCCGGCCGCGCGGCCGACGCGCTGACGCTGATCGACCGCGATGCCGACCATATCGCGGTCGCGGGCTGCGACTTGCTGGACGGACTCGACGTGGTGATCGGCCATGCCGGCATCTGGATCGTCATCGCGATCGCCCGTGGCCCGATCGGGCTGGGCATCGCGCAGACCAGCGCGCTCGCCGATCCGGTGTCGCGCGACCAGTTGCGGCTGGACAGCCTCTCGAATGCGTGCGGAACCGGACACGGCGCGACGCTCGGTTCACTGGCGCCGCTCGCGGGGGCATTCCGCGAGGTCGATACGCCGCATGCCGGCCGCTGGCGCCTGCTCGATATCCCGCTTTCCGGCCTGGCCTGCGCGGCCACCGTGGCCGCTCGCCGGATGGACCGGATCCACGCGGTGGGCTGGCGCGGCGAGCGGAAAGACTGGCTGGCCGATCGCGATCGGCATCTGCGGGCGGCGAAGGGGCGGGGTGAGGCTGCTAGCGTCGCGGCCGGATAGACCGGGGCGACATCCTCGTGTCGCATGCTTGCGGGACTCCCGCCTTCGACATCGCCGATGGGAGTCGTTCATGGGACCGCACAAAGGTTGTCGGTTATGGGAACGGCCGGCGTCTGAGCCCGGTGACCGTTCAATGTCCGTGCCCGGCATGCCCGTGATCGACGCCCAGCCGAGCCGCCATGTTGCTGCGATCCGCTATCCGGCGACCATCGCACCCGCTTGTGCGCGCTTGCCCGCACGTCCCGGCGATTGCTGACCCAGTCACAATCGTCCTCCACCGCAACACGCGGATGACGGTGGTCTTGCTTGCATTCGCCCAGACTTCGCGTTCCTGAACGAATTCCGGAACGAACACGACCGCAAAGAGCCATCTGCGCCATTCATTCCTTTGTGGGATGACGGGCAACCGCCATCGCCCTGAAGAACCTCAGCGGGACTCCCGACCATTCCCGTCCGCTTTGCATACCGTTGGCGACCCGCCCCTGCCCCTGCGCCGAGGCGGCGCCCCCCCTGCATGCATTGACGCAAGCGGGTTGCGCACCGACAGCCGAATTGCCATTCCGGCGATGTCAGGCCCTGCGCCCCCCTCTACCGGCGCGTACCACGCGACGACATCACCATCGCCCACCTCCCGATGCATGCCGCCCCGCCGTGTCATCGGGCAGCTCATTTCGTGCGGTAACATTGCGACTCGATGGAGCCACTAGCAGAATCCAAAGCGGACACCATGACGCAAGCATCCCAACTGTCCCGCACTAATCGAGCTGTTCGACCGCTGTCTCTGTCGGCCGGGAGCGATCCGGTCGACACCAGTGCGACCTTTTCCGCTCCTGGGCCACATGGCGCCTCCGGCGCCCCTGCCACCGGAACCCTCGACGCACCGACGCACGCAGCGACTTCCCGCACCGCTTCGGCCGCCCCTGACCGGCCCGCCGCTCACCCGCCCCGATTCCCCCTCTCCCCTGACACCACGGCAATCACGCTGCACAACCTTCCCGTCGTGAATCGACGCAACGCCACGCTTGGGAGCACGAAATGAAACTCGGTGGTCTGGGCCGCAAGATTGCGGTGTCGATGGCGGAGCTGGCGCTCGGCATCATGCTGATCGTCGTGCTGATGACCTATGTGTTCTACTACGTGATGCTCCGGCACTGGGGCGAGTTCTGCCACCAGGCAAGCTGGATTCCGTCCCCCCCCGAGTGGATATGCCTGGGCATCACGCTGCTGATCGGCCTGATACTCGCCATTGTCGTGTCGACCCGGCTCGCGCATCGGATCCTGGTGCCGCTCAACTCGGTCGCGGACGGCATTCGCCGCGTCGCCAGGGGCGACCTGACCGCGCGCGCCGTCGCCGGCGATCGATCGATTCGCGAAGCCGCGCTGATCGCGGACGACTTCAATGCGCTCGCCGCCCAGCTGCAACGCATGACGGACGAGCAGGCATTCTGGAATGCCGCGATCGCGCACGAACTGCGTACGCCGGTCACGGTCCTGCGCGGGCGGCTGCAGGGTCTGGCCGAAGGCGTCTTCCAGCCGGGCGAGGCGCTGTTCCGAAGCCTGTTGACCCAGGCGGAAGGATTGACGCGCCTGATCGAGGATCTGCGCGTGATCAGCCTCGCCGAAAGCGGGCATCTGAGCGTCAGTATCCAGGAGACCGACCTGGCGACGCACGTCAAGGCGGTCGTCGAGATGTTCGAGGATTCGCTGGCCGCGGCCGGTCAACACATGGTGCTCGATCTCGATACGCGGCCCGTGCGCTGCGACGCGTTCCGGATGCGCCAGGCGCTGCTCGCGCTGCTGGAGAATGCACGGCGCTACGCGGTGCCCGGTGCGATCCGCATTCACACCCGGGTCGAAGACGGTACGTGCCAGCTGGTGGTCGAAGACGAAGGCCCAGGCATCCCCGCCGATTGCGCAGCCCGGATCTTCGATGCCTTCCGGCGCGTGGACGATACGCATTCCGACCAGAAGGGCGGCAGCGGCCTGGGGCTGGCCGTGGTGGCGGCCATCGCGCAGGCGCACGACGGAGAAGCATCGTGTCGCCCAACCGCGCGCGGCGGCACGTCGTTCGCGTTGCGCTGGCCCGACAGCCCCGCGTCGGGGCGCACGGCGGCATCGGATCGGAAGGATGCGGCGCTCGCCCCGCAACGCACCCTCGATGCCGACCCGCGGTAAGCCTCGCCGCAAGCGGTCGACACGCCCCGTGCGCCGGTCTGCCGCCCAGCGGCGCGGCGCACACGCCCTCCACCGCTGAACCAGGGCGCCCGTGACCCGCGCGAAGCGCACGCCGCTCCGGCCGAAGCGAACCTCTCAATAGCATCCCCCGGGCACCGGCCCGTGCATGCCAATGGCACGCACGGAGACCGGCATTTCATCAGATGATTGCGGCATTCCGGGATGCCCACCCCGCATCCGGATAACGACAAGCCGCCCCGGCGCCCGTCCTCTTCCGGCTCGCCCCGCCTGCCGATCGCCCATCGGCCAATCTTTCACCCGCTCCATCAAACCTCCATCTTTCCGCACAAAAAACTCCATCGGGCGCACGCACACTTCGATCCGAAAATGCGGGCCGCTGGGTGCCTGCGTCTATGGAGTCCACATGAAAAATCAGAAACGAGCCTGCTACGGCGCCGTGTGCGCGCTGGTGGCGGCGATGCTGGCGGGCTGCGGGCCCACCGAACAGCAGGCCGCCGCGCCGGCCACCCCGGTTGCGGCGATGACGCTGGCGGCCGCTCCCCTCGACCTGACCGAAGACCTGCCGGGCCGCGTCGCGGCCGTCCGGATCGCCGAGATCCGGCCGCAGGTCAGCGGCATCGTGCAGCGGCGGCTGTTCGAGCAGGGCACGGAAGTCCGTGCCGGCCAGCCGCTGTTCCAGATCAACCCGGCGCCGTTCAAGGCCGACATGGACACGGCCGCGGCGGCCCTGCAACGCGCGGAAGCCGCGCTCGCGCGGGCCAAGGTGCAGACCACCCGTCTCAAGCCGCTGGTCGAGGCCGACGCGATCAGCCGCCAGGTGTACGACGACTCGGTGTCGCAACGCGACCAGGCTGCCGCCGACGTCGCGCAGGCGCGCGCGACGCTCGCCCGCCGCCAGCTCGACCTGAAGTTCGCGACCGTCGAGGCGCCGATCACCGGCCGCATCGACCAGGCTCTCGTGACCGAGGGTGCGCTCGTCGCCAGCAGCGACAGCCAGCCGATGGCACGCATCCAGCAGATCGACCAGGTCTACGTGGACGTGCGCCAGCCGGCCGCGTCGCTCGAAGCGCTGCGCGGCGCGCTCGCGGCCCAGCCGGACACCGCGGGCAACGGGCTGCCGGTCGACGTGCTGCGCGACGACGACTCGCGCTACGACGTGAAGGGCCGCATGCTGTTCTCGGGCGTCAACGTCGATCCGGGCACCGGCGACGTGCTGCTGCGCGTGCTGGTCGACAACCCGAAGCGCGAGCTGCTGCCGGGCATGTACGTGCGTGCCCGCATCCCGCGTGGGCACTTCGAGAACGCGCTGACCGTGCCGCAACAGGCGATCGTCCGCGCGGGCGGCAAGCCGCAGGTCTGGGTGCTCGACGCAAAGAGCCAGGCGCACCTGAAGGCCATCGAGGTGGGCGAGCTGACGAACCGCAGCTATCGGATCAAGTCGGGGCTGCAGGCGGGCCAGAAGATCGTCGTCGAAGGCATGGAGCGCCTGAGCGACGGTGCGCCCGTGACGGCGACCGCCTGGAAGGCGCCTGAAGCGGTCAAGACCGCTTCGTCGCACTGAGTCACGGGGAGCATCCAGTCATGTCCCAATTCTTCATCCGGCGCCCGGTCTTCGCGTGGGTGATCGCCCTCTTCATCATCCTGCTGGGCCTGATCGCCATCCCCGAACTGCCGGTTGCGCGCTATCCGTCGGTCGCGCCGCCGACCGTCACCATTACCGCCACCTACCCGGGCGCCACGCCGCAGACGATGACCGACAGCGTGCTGAGCCTCATCGAGCGCGAGCTGTCCGGCGTCCGCAACCTGCTGTACTTCGAATCGGCGTCGGATACGTCCGGCCAGGCGAAGATCACCGCGACCTTCAAGCCCGGCACCGATTCGGCGATGGCGCAGGTCGAGGTGCAGAACAAGCTCAAGTCGGTCGAGCCGCGCCTGCCGCCCGTCGTGCGGCAAAACGGCGTGATCGTCGAGTCCGCCTCCACCGGCTTCCTGTTGTTCGTCGGCCTGAAGTCGGACAGCGGCCGCTATGACGAAAACGCGCTGGCCGACTACATGGCGCGCAACGTCGTCGAGGACCTGCGCCGTGTCGAAGGCGTCGGCAAGGTGCAGCTGTTCGGCTCCGAACAGGCAATGCGCATCTGGGTCGATCCGCAGAAGCTGATCACCTACGGCCTGTCGATGAACGACCTGACGACGGCCGTCGCCCAGCAGAACGTGCAGATCGCCCCGGGCAGCCTCGGTGCGGCGCCCGCGCTGCCGGGCCAGCGCGTGACGGTACCGCTCACCGCGCAAGGCCAGCTCACGTCGCCCGAGCAGTTCGCGAAGATCGTGCTGCGCGCGAACGCGAACGGCTCGAAGGTCGTGCTCGGCGACGTCGCGCGGGTCGAGCTCGGCCCGCAGTCGTTCACCTTCGTCAACAGCGAGAACGGCAAACCCGCGACCTTCGCCGGCGTGCAGCTGGCGCCGGGCGCCAACGCGGTGAAGACCGCCGAGGCCGTGCGCGAGCAACTGGACATGATCGCCAAGACGATGCCGTCCGGCATGACCTACTCGATCCCGTTCGACACCGCGCCGTTCGTGAAGATCTCGATCGAGAAGGTGATTCACACGCTGATCGAAGCGATGGTGCTCGTGTTCCTGGTGATGTACCTGTTCCTGCAGAACGTGCGCTACACGCTGATCCCGGCGATCGTCGCGCCGGTGGCGATGCTCGGCACCTTCACGGTCATGCTGATGACAGGCTTCTCGATCAACGTGCTGACGATGTTCGGCATGGTGCTCGCGATCGGCATCATCGTCGACGATGCGATCGTCGTCGTGGAGAACGTCGAACGCCTGATGGTGGAAGAAGGCCTGTCGCCGAAGGACGCGACGATCAAGGCCATGAAGGAAATCACCGGCGCCATCATCGGCATCACGCTGGTGCTGACGGCCGTGTTCCTGCCGATGGCGATGTCGAGCGGCTCGGTCGGCGTGATCTACCAGCAGTTCACGATGTCGATGGCCGTGTCGATCATGTTCTCGGCCCTGCTCGCGCTGACGCTGACGCCGGCCCTGTGCGCGACGATGCTCAAGCCGGTCGAGCACGGCCACCACGAGAAGCGCGGCTTCTTCGGCTGGTTCAACCGCCGCTTCGACCGCATGACGAGCTGGTACGAAACGCGCGTCGGCAAGCTGGTCGGCCGCACGGGCCGCGTGATGCTGCTGTTCGTCGCGATCTCCACCGCGCTGGTGTTCGGCTTCCGCATGCTGCCGTCGTCGTTCCTGCCCGAGGAAGACCAGGGCTACTTCATGACCGGCTTCCTGCTCCCGTCGGATTCGACCGTCGAGCGCACGGGCGATGTGGTCAAGACCCTCGAGAAGCATCTCGCGTCTCGTCCGGGCATCGAGTCGAGCATCTCCATCATCGGCTACGGCTTCTCGGGCCTCGGCTCCAACGCGGCGCTGAACTACGCGGTGCTCAAGGACTGGGACAAGCGCGAAGGGGCAAACGCGATGGACGAAGCGATGCGCGCGCAGGCCGCGATGGGCGGCGTGACGGAAGGCACGGTCATGAGCCTGTTGCCGCCCGCGATCGACGGGCTCGGCACCAGCTCGGGCTTCACGATGCGCCTGCAGGATCGCGCGAACCAGGGCTACGCGGCACTCAAGGCGGCTGAAGCCAAGCTGCTCGAACTGGCCGCGCAAAGCAAGGTGGTGACCGGCGTCTATCCGGACAGCCTGCCGGCCGGCACGAGCGTGAAGCTGGACATCGACCGCGACAAGGCCGAAGCGCTCGGCGTGTCGTTCACGACCATCAGCGACACGCTGTCGGCCGCGATGGGTTCGACCTACGTGAACGACTTCCCGAACGCGGGCCGCATGCAGCAGGTGATCATCCAGGCGGATGCGCCGGCCCGCATGCAGATCGAGAACGTGATGAAGCTCTACGTGCGCAACGCGACCGGCGGCATGGTGCCGCTGTCCGAAGTGGTGCGCCCGGTCTGGTCGGAAACCCCGCTGCAGCTGGTGCGCTTCCAGGGTTATCCGTCCGCCCGTATCTCCGGCGGCTCGGCCCCCGGCTACTCCAGCGGCGCGGCGATGGCCGAAATGGAGCATCTGGCCGCGCAGTTGCCGCCGGGCTTCACGGTCGCGTGGACCGGCCAGTCGCTGCAGGAGCGTGAGTCGGCTTCGCAGGCGCCGATGCTGATGGCGCTGTCGATGGTCGTCGTGTTCCTGGTGCTCGCGGCGCTCTACGAGAGCTGGGCGATTCCGCTGTCGGTGATGCTGGTGGTGCCGCTCGGCCTGATCGGCGCACTCGCCGCGGTGATGTTGCGCGGGATGCCGAACGACGTGTTCTTCAAGGTCGGGATGATCACCGTGATCGGCCTGTCGGCGAAGAACGCGATCCTGATCGTGGAAGTCGCGAAGCAGTTGCGCGAGGAAGGCATGGGGCTGATCGAGTCGGCCGTGCAGGCATCCAAGCTGCGTCTGCGCCCGATCCTGATGACCTCGCTCGCGTTCGGCCTCGGCGTCGTCCCGCTGATGATCGCGACCGGCGCCAGCGCCGAAACGCAGCACGCGATCGGCACCGGCGTGTTCGGCGGCATGGTGACCGCCACCGTGCTGGCCATTTTCTTCGTTCCGGTTTTCTACGTGTTCGTGATGAGCATCCAGGAACGCATCTCGGCCTGGCGCGCATCCGGCAAGAAGCCCGCCGCCGTGACCCACGAACATGAAGGTTGATGCCATGCGATTACTCATTCTTTCCGCAGCGGTTTCCGCCGCGCTCGCGCTGTCGGCGTGCTCGATGGCGCCGAAGCTGGTCAAGCCCGAAATGCCGGTGCCGACCGCCTATACGACCGCTGTCGCGGCCGACCAGCACGCGAACGCGGCCGATCTCGGCTGGCGCTCGATGTTCGGCGACCGTCGCCTGCAGCGCCTGATCGAGCTCGCGCTCGAGAACAACCGCGACCTGCGCCTGGCCGCGCTGAACGTCCAGGCCGCCGAAGCGCAGTACGGCATCCAGCGTTCCGCGCGCCTGCCGTCGATCGGCGCCGGCGCGAGCTTCACGCGCCAGCGCACGGCCGCCGACTCGCAGTCGAACCCGCCGCTGCTCGAAAACACGCAGAACCAGTACGGCGTGAACATCGGTCTCAGCGCGTTCGAGATCGACCTGTTCGGCCGCGTGAAGTCGCTGTCGGATGCCGCGTTCGCGCGCTACCTCGCGACCGATCACGGCCGCCGGGCGGTGCAGATCGCGCTCGTCGGCTCCGTGGCCAACGCGTATTTCGCCGAGCGTCTCGCCCAGGAGCAGCGCGCGCTGTCCGAACGCACGCTGAACGACTGGCGCCAGTCGCTCGACCTCGCGCGCCGCCTGAAGCTCGCCGACCAGGCGAGCGGCGTCGACATCGCGCAGGCCGAAGGCCAGGTCGCGAGCGCCAGCGCCGATCTCGAGGCGCGTTCGCGCGCCGTCGAGCAGGCGGGCAACGCGCTGCGGCTGCTGGTCGGCACCGACCTGCCGAAGAACCTGCCCGATCCGCTGTCGCTGGAGCGCCAGCCGGTGATGACCAAGCTGCCGGCCGGCCTGCCGTCGGAATTGCTGTACCGCCGGCCGGACATCCAGCAGGCCGAGCAGAATCTCGTCGCCGCCAACGCCGACATCGGCGCGGCGCGCGCGGCGTTCTTCCCGCGCCTGTCGCTGACGTCGTCGATCGGCTTCCTCAGCCCGGGGCTGGGCAGCCTGTTCGACGGCGGCCAGCGCGTGTGGAGCTTCGCGCCGCAGGTCACGCTGCCGATCTTCCAGGGCGGCCGGCTGCGTTCCGAGCTGAATCTCGCGGAAGTGCGCAAGTCCAGCGCGGTCGTCGAGTACGAACGCTCGATCCAGACCGCGTTCCGCGAAGTGGCCGACGGCCTCGCCGGGCGCGAGACCTTCAGCCGCCAGATCGACGCGCAGACCAAGGTCGTCAAGAGCGCCGAGCGCCGTACCGATCTCGTGAACCTGCGCTATCGCGCCGGCATCGAGGATCGGCTGGAACTGCTCGACTCGCAGCGCCAGCTGTACGCCGCGCGCCAGACGTTGCTGGATCTGCGCAACGCCGAACTGGGCAACGCGGTCGCGCTCTACAAGGCGCTCGGTGGCGGGCTGACCGATACCGACGTGCCTCCCGCCAACAGCGTGGCAAAAAACTGAGCAATGGGCCGTCGCCCATCCGTTCGCGACGACTGAAAGCACGGTGAAGTCCGGCGGCGCACGTGCCGCGCCGCCGGGTCGCCAACACGCTCACTTCCAGTGAACCCGATGAACCCTCTGATACTCATTGCCGAAGACGATCCGGAAATCGCCGACATACTCGACGCGTACCTCGCCCACGACGGCTTTCGCACCTACCGCGTCGATCACGGCCAGGCCGCGCTCGACGTGGAGCCCGTCCTGAAGCCCGACCTGATCCTGCTCGACGTCAGGATGCCGAAGAAGGACGGCTGGGAAGTCCTGGTCGAACTGCGCCGCCGCAGCGACACGCCGATCGTCATCATCACGGCGCTCGACCGCGAGATCGATCGCTTGCAGGGGCTGCGTTTCGGCGCGGACGACTACATCACGAAGCCGTTCAATCCGGCCGAGGTGGTCGCGCGCATCCGCGCGATCCTGCGTCGTGTCGAAACGGCCACGTCCGGCCGCTTCCTCAAGGTCGGCAACCTTGAAATCGACACGCAAAGCTACCTGACCACGGTCCGCACCGACACCGGAGAAACCGGCGTCTCGCTGACGCTGACCGAATTCCGGCTGCTCGCGCACCTGGCCGGCTCGCCGAACCGCGTGTTCACGCGCAGCGAACTGATCGGCGCCTGCCTTGCCGACGTCGATGCGCTGGAGCGCACCGTCGACAGCCACATCAGCCGGCTGCGCAAGAAGCTCGAATGCGCGGGCGCGTCCGGGGTGCCGGAGGTGATGCGCGGAGTCGGCTACCGGCTGCGCAGCAGCCAGTGAACGCGCGTCACGGATCGCGTCGGCGCGGGGCGTGGATCGTCGGACTCCTGACGGTCGTTGTCGTGCCGACGATCGCGACCGGATGGTTCGTCGCCTACGGCCTGCTCCTGGCCGTGTCGTCTCCCGCGACCGACAACCCGATCGCGGTGGTGATCCGGGAGACGCCGAGCTATCTGACGCTGGCGGCCGTCTTGCTGGCCGTGCTGGTCGCGACGATCGTCGATCTCGTCAGGCTGGCGCGCGCAACGGGCTCATAGCAACAGGCCGACGCGCATTGCACGCCGGCCGCTACGCTGCGATTCCGTTGTTTTCGAATCGTCATCGGAAAAACGTCTTTTCCAGAGATCTGATCAACCGCATGCGCGCAGCGAGGGTCGAAATGAGCAATCACGGCAATGTCGCTTCGTCGATCGATGGCGATGCTTGCGAACGGGAACGAAGCGACGATTCACGGATCGGCCGCGTAACGTTGATTCCGATCGACGCAATCGAACCGGAGGAACGCTGGCGCCACATGATGCACTCACTTAACGCATGCAGCGACAGCGCGCGAATCAACCGGCAGCGCAACGACGGCGCACTTGATTCACGCAGAAAAATGACTTCGGGCGATCGATCGAGGTACAGCGCGACGATCGACATCCTGGATCGACCGACGTCCAGCACGGTGGTGCTTTAGTGGCGGGATTCGACGGGCGGACATTACGGCTATCAAAACTGGCACAAAGGATTCGCCAGACGGGCAGGGATATGCGCGATGAGCGGTATGCCCATCACCCCCGGCGACGAGATATTTCGGCCAAGCGTGCGAAATGGCCGACCGACGAACGCGTCCGCGATGATTCTCGCGATTCGCATCGCCTGCATCGACTTTGCGCGGATCACGACATAGACGTGGCGCCCTTCCCGCTCCCGGCCGGGCGCCGACGCTGTCCGGCTCCTGGAAACCGGGCCGCTCACTGCGCCTTCGATCCGGCCGAAGCGCTCATGGGCCACTCACCACCGAAGCGCTGAAGCGCCGACTACAGAACCCTCACCATGGCTATTTTCGAATTGATGATCGCGCTGCTGCTGGCGATCCTTGTCTTGCACTACGTCGGGCACAAGCTCGGGCTGCCCCCTGCCGTCGCGCTGATCATCGGCGGCGGTTTCATCGCCTTCCTGCCCGGCCTGCCCGAGGTGCATATCGATCCGGAACTGGTGCTGGTGATTTTCCTGCCCCCGTTGCTGATGGACAGCGCCCTGGGCATCTCACTCGACCATCTGCGCCGGCACATGCTGGGCGTCGGGGCATTGGCGATCGGGGCGGTGCTCTTCACCACGGTCGTGGTGGCCCTCGTCGCGCACTGGCTCGTGCCCGCCCTGCCCTGGGCCGCCTGCGCGGCCCTGGGCGCGCTGGTCGCGCCGCCGGATGCGGTGTCGGCCCGCGCCGCGCTGCAGCGGGTGAAACTGCCGCGCCGCCTCCTGATCCTTCTGGAGGGCGAGAGCCTGTTCAACGACGCAACGGGCCTCGTGCTGTTCCGCTTCGCGGTGGCAGCGGGCGTGACGGGCCTGTTCAGTCCGGCCGAAGCCCTCGGCAGCTTCGCCCTGCTCGCACTGGGCGGCGTACTGGTCGGCGCGCTCGTGGGGGGCGCGTGGGTCATCCTGATGCGCCATCTCGACGAAGACAGCCTGGTCATCGCCGCCGGCCCGCTGTGTGCGTGGGGCTCCTATCTGCTGGCCGAGCGCTTCCACGTGTCGGGGGTGATCGCCACGGTGACGACGGGCCTCATCTGCGCCTGGTTCCAGCACCGCGTGCTCGGCGCGTCGGCGCGCCTGTACGGCACCGGCTTCTGGTCCGTCACGATCTTCATTCTCGAGGCGTTCGTGTTCCTGATCATCGGATCCTCGCTGCATGAGTTGATCCAGCGGGGCGACGGGCTCGACTCGATGCTCGCGGAGATGGGCGTGCCAGTGCTGATCGTCGTGCTGGCCGTCATCCTCGCGCGGTTTGCCTGGGTGTATGTGTCGGACGTCGCGCTCATCCTGCTGCGGAAGCTGGGCGTGACCCGCTTCCATCCGCTCGGGCTGGCCGATGCCACGGTATTGAGCTGGGCCGGCATGCGAGGGGTGATCACCCTGGCGCTCGCCGCCAGCCTGCCGGAGAGTTTTCCGGGGCGCGACTTCATCCTCGTCACCGCCATCGCCGTCATCCTCGCCACCGTGCTGGTGCAGGGGCAGTCGCTCGGCGCCCTGATCCGCTGGACCGGGCTCGCGGCGCCGGAAAGCGACCAGCCTCGCCTGAGCACGAGCGAGGCGCAGGCCGTGATTGCCAAGGTGCAGTACGAGTTGATGGCAAAACGGGCCTACAACGCGGCAGGCGAACTCGTTCACCCGATGCTCCTGGACATTCACCGGCACAAGGCCGAGGACATGGCCCGCTACGCGCGCCACGCCGACGAATACAAGCCCCACCTCGTTGCACGTTCGGACACCGTGCTGGCATTGATCGCGGCGGGTCGGACCGAGCTCATGCGCCTCTATCGCGCCGGCGACATCGACGAGCACACGCTGCACGAACTGACGCGCGACCTCGATCTCGAGGAACTCCGCGCCATTTCCGCGAAGGCGTGACGCGATCGCCATCGATGGAGACGCAACGCCTTCGAGCCCGCTCCGGCTCCATCATTTCTCCATCAAACCGCACAAAAGCGTCCATCGACGCCCAGCACACTGCGAAGCCCGTCATCGAGACCGCATGCGCGAGCAATACGAACCCATGGACACGTTTCCAGCCCTGATCGCCTGCGAGCATTGCGACAGCGTCTACCGACGCCGCGCGCTGGCGCCGCACGAGGTCGCGCGTTGCGAGCGCTGTTCGGCCGTGCTGTTTCGCTCGAGCTGGCTCGATATCGACCGGTGGCTCGCGCTGGCGATTGCGGCAGGCGTGGTGTTTGCCATCGCCAACCTCTGTCCGATCATGCGGATCAGCGTGCAGGGGCTGCACAGCGAAGCCACGCTGTGGCAATCCGCGCTCGCGCTGGCCAAAGGCTACGCCGCGCCGATCGCGATTCCGACGGCGCTCGCCATCGTGGTGGTGCCGTTCCTGCAGATCGCCACGCTGATCTGGTTGCTGGCCTTTGCCCGTGCCGGGCATCGCGCGCCGGCGTTCGGCCCGCTGATGCGGCTGCTCGTCGCGCTGCGACCGTGGAGCATGATCGAGGTCGGATTGCTCGGCATCCTGATCGCCATCATCAAGCTGTCCAGCATCATGCAGATCATTCCCGGCGCCGGCTTGTGGGCCACGGCCGTGCTGATGGTGCTGATCCCGCTGATCGCGGGCCACGATGCGCGCCAGCTGTGGGACTGGATCGTGCCGGTGGAACCCGCCGGAGGCCGCCCGTGAGCCTGCCCGTGCGCGCCAGCGAGCTAGGCATGGTCGGGTGCCATGCGTGCGGCCTCGTCTGCCGGCCCCCCGCCTGCGCCGCGCAGGATGCGCACGCGCATGCCGCCGCAGCGCAACGCTGCCCGCGCTGCGGGTCGGCACTGCACGCGCGTCGCCCGGACAGCCTCGTGCGCGCGTGGGCGCTGCTGATCGCCAGCCTGATCTTCTATCTCCCGGCCAACCTGTTGCCGGTGATGCGCACCACGCTGCTCGGCAGCCACAGCGAATCGACGATTCTCAGCGGCGTCGTGGTGTTCTGGAAAGCCGGCTCGTACGGCATCGCGTCGGTGATCTTCATCGCGAGCGTCGTCGTGCCGTGCACGAAGTTTCTCGCGCTCGGCACGTTGCTCGTCACGACGGGCCGGCGCAGCGTGTCGGCCATGCGCGAGCGGGCCGTGCTGTATCGCGCGGTCGAGCTGGTCGGCTACTGGTCGATGCTCGACGTGCTGGTCGTCGCGATCATCTGTGCGCTGGTGAAGTTCGGTCCGCTGTCCGAGATCGAGCCGCGCGCCGGCATTTTGTTTTTCGGCATGGTCGTCATTCTCACGATGCTGTCTGCGATGAGTTTTGACCCACGCCTCATTTGGGATGCCGAAGAAGCATGAATCCTCCATCCGGCCCGCAAGGCCTCGAACCCCACGACCCGCCCGTGACGCGCAACCGCCTGCGGCTTTCGCTCGTCTGGCTCGTGCCGCTCGTCGCGGCATTGATCGGCCTGTCGATGGTGATCCACGCGTGGTTGTCCGTCGGACCGGAAATCACGATCACGTTCAACACCGCGCAAGGCCTCGAGGCCGGCAAGACGCCCGTCAAGTACAAGGACGTCGTGATCGGCACCGTGACCGCCATCTCGCTGAGCGACGACAGTTCGCACGTCGTCGCGACGGTGTCGTTCGTGAAGAATGCGCGCAACCTCATTCGCGACGACACGCGCTTCTGGGTCGTGCGGCCGCGCGTCGGCATGAGCGGCGTATCGGGCATCGATACGCTGTTCTCCGGCGCCTACATCGGCATGGACACGGGCGGCTCGACGCAATCGCGCAAGGCCTACACCGGGCTCGAGACGCCGCCCACCGTCATCAACGGCATGCCGGGGACGAGCTTCGCGTTGCGCGCCACCGATCTCGGCTCGCTCGATATCGGCTCGCCGGTCTATTACCGCCACCTGATGGTCGGCCACGTCGCGTCGTACAAGCTCGACATGCAGCGCCACGACATGAACCTGCAGGTGTTCATCGATGCGCCGTACGACCGGCTGGTGACGACCGATACGCGCTTCTGGAACGCGAGCGGGATGGATCTGTCGCTCGACGCGAACGGCCTGAAGCTGAAGACCCAGTCGGTCGCGACGATCGTGGGCGGCGGCATCGCGTTCGCGACGCCGGAAGACAGCGATGCGGCGGCGGCCCGTGCAAACCACCTGTTTACGCTCGCCGACAACGAAACGTCCGCGATGGCGGCGCCGGACGGGCCATCCCAGCTCATTCGACTCCGCTTCGAGCAGCCGTTGCGCGGGCTCGCGGTCGGGGCGCCGGTGGAATTCTCCGGCGTCAACATGGGCAAGGTGGTCTCGACCCAGCTCGACTTCGACCGCACCACCCGGCGCTTCCAGTCCATCGTCATGGTCAAGGTCTATCCGTACCGGCTCGGCCCCGTCATCGAGAAGCTGCAGAAGACCGAAGGCAACGGCAATCCGCGCGCGGCCCAGTTTCTCGCCGGCCTGGTCGAGCATGGGCTCCGTGCGCAGGCGCGTACCGGCAACCTGCTGACGGAGCAGCTCTACATTTCGTTCGATTTCGTGAAGAACGCGCCGAAGGTGCCGTTCGACGCGAATGCCACGCCGCTGACCTTGCCCACCGTGCCGAGTACGTTCGACAAGCTGCCGGAGCAGCTCGCCGACATCGTCGACAAGATCAACAAGTTGCCGCTGGCGTCGATCGGCAAGCATGTCGATTCGAGCCTGACGAACCTGGACGCGACGCTCAGGCAGGTCAACGGCCAGTTGCTGCCGTCGACGACGCGCGCGCTCGACCAGGCGAACCAGACGTTCGGCGCGTTGCGCCAGGGCATCGCCGAGGACGGCCCGCTTCAGGAAAACCTGGCGAACACGCTGACCGAAGTCCAGCGTACCGCGCGCTCGCTGCGCACGCTCACCGACATGCTGGGCCGCCGTCCCGACGCGCTGCTCCGGGGCACCGGCGCCGATCATGCGCCGATCGCGCCGGTCGCCCCTTCCACCTCGCCTGTCCAGCAGGAGCCACGACAACCATGAGCTTCCCGATTCGCGCCAGGACGATCGCCCTGGGCGCCGGCGCCGTCATCGCGCTGACCGCCTGCGCGTCGAACCCGGTGCATTACTACACGCTGGTCTCGCCGGCCACGTCCCCCTCCACGACGTCGACCACCGCGCGCGCCGCCGCGCCGCTGGCGATCAACGTGTTGCCGGTCGGCATCCCTGCCCAGCTCGACCAGCAGCAGATGGTCGTACGCAGCGGGACCGGCGCCGCGCGGATACTCGACAACGAACGCTGGGTCGCGCCGCTCGGCGACGAGCTGCGCGCGGCGCTTTCGTCGGCACTCGTCGAGCAGCTGGGCGCGCGCAACGTCACCGGCCTGCCGCGTCCGTCGAACCAGACCGTCATGAGCATCCGCACGCAGGTGCGCCGCTTCGATGCGTGGCCCGGGAGCATGGCCCAGTTCGAAGCGGATTGGGTCGTCGGCGTGCAGCAGGACACGCCGGGCACGCCGGGCACGCGCATTTCGTGCAGCACGCGGCTCAACGAGGCGGCGCCCGGCGGCTACGCGGACATGGTGCGGGTGCAACAGCGCATGATCGAGCAGTTCGCCACGCGGATCGCGAGCACCGTGCGCAGCTTCGGCAACGGGCGCCCCGCCTGTCCCGCCGATTCGTAAACCCGTTCCGCCAGGGGAGCCGTCCATGGGAGCGCGCGAAGGTATCCGGTTATGGGAACCGGCTACCTTGAAGCGATGCATGACGCGTGACGTGCTACGCGCGCCGCCGGTAAGTGCCCGGCGTGCTCCCTGTCCAGTGCCGGAACGCGCGATGGAACGCGCTCGGATCGTCGAAGCCGATGTCGGCGCCGATCGCCGCGATCGTATCGGGCGTATCGGTCAGCCGCTGGATCGCGATGTCGCGCCGCAGTTCGTCCTTGAGCGCCTGGAACGTCGTCCCTTCGGCGGCCAGGTGGCGGCTCAGCGTGCGCACCGAGCAATGCAGGTGCTCGGCCGCCTGGTCGATCACCGGCAGGTCGGGCAACGCTTCCGACAGGTACTGCCGCACGCGATGACACACGAGCTGTTCGCTGAACGATTCGAAGATCCAGTCGCCCGGTGCGCGCGCGAGGAACTTGCGCAGGTTGCGCTTGCTCTGCCGGATCGGCGCGTCGAGGTAGTCCGCGCTGAAGCGCATCAGCGTGCGCTCGCAATCGAACTGCACGGCGCCGGTGAAGAAGTACAGGTGCTCGACCGCATGGCGCGGCCGCGGGCACGCGAACTCGATCTGCAGCAGCGGGATCTTCTGCCCGATCAGCCAGGAGCACACGCCGTGCACGAGCTTGAGCATCAGCTCCTGGCCGAGCGCGCCGATCGGGCCGATGGCGTCGTTCGGGCGCAGTACCGTCTGTGCGACGAGACCGTCGCGCTTCGATTCGACGAAGAAATCGTCGAGCAAAATATGGAAGAATTGCCCGAAGCGATGCAGCGCCGTTTCGAGGTTGCGCGCATCGAGCAGGCTCAGGCACAGGTACTTCAGCGTGCCGCCGCGCAGCGGGCGCGAGAAGATGCCGGGCATCTCGTCGTCGAGCTCGATCGCGAGCGTGCGGTACAGCGTCGAGAACTGTTCCTCCGTCACGCGCGCATGCGGTTCGCCGAGCAGCTCGATCGGGATGCCGGCCCCGCCCAGGTAGCGCTCGACCACGTCGCGCTGCACGGCCGCGCTCGCGAGAAAGCCGTTGACGAGCGAGATCGGCACCGTCGCGCTCGGCGACGGCAGCGCACGCCCGGGTGCGGGCCCGGGCTGGGCGGAAAGTGAATCTGAACCGGTCATCGCGTCCCCGTCGATCGAACCGCTCGCATTGTACTTGAGCGGCCCGCGCGGAGGCTTCCGGGCGATCGGCACGCCGGACACTGCGCGGCGCGGCGCGCCGACGCCATCAGTCGGTGCGGCTGAGTTCCCGGCGCAGGATCTTGCCGACGGTCGACTTCGGCAGCCGGTCGACGAAGCGAATCAGCTTCGGCACCTTGTAGGCCGCGAGGCTCTCGCGGCAATGCGCGACGAGTTGTTCCTCCGTCACGTCGGCATCCTGCGCCAGCACCACGAACAGTTTCACGGCCTCGCCCGTGCGCGCGTCCGGCACGCCGATGCACGCGCATTCGGCCACGCCCGGCACGGCGGTCGCGACCGCTTCCACCTCGTTCGGGTACACGTTGAAGCCCGACACGATGATCATGTCCTTCTTGCGGTCGACGATCCGCAGGAACCCGGCTTCGTCGAACACGCCGACGTCGCCGGTGCGGAAATAGCCGTCGGCCGTGAACGCGGCCGCATTCGCGTCCGGTTTCTGCCAGTAGCCGCCCATCACCTGCGGCCCCTTCACGCAGATCTCGCCCGCGCCGCCGATCGCCACCTCGTTGTCCTGGTCGTCGAGCAGCTTCACGTCGGTCGACGGCAGCGGCAGGCCGGTGGTGCCCGTGAACGAGTCGATCGACTGCGGGTTGAACGACACGACCGGCGACGTTTCCGACAGCCCGTAGCCCTCGCGGATGAAGTTGCCCGTCACCGCCTTCCAGCGCGACGAGATCACGTCGATCACGGCCGCGCCGCCGCCGGCCGACAGCTTCAACCGCGACCAGTCGACTTCCGTCAGGCGCGGATGGCCGGCGAGCCCCGCGTACAGCGTGTTCACGCCGACGAACACCGTCGGCCGCGCGGCCTTCAGCACGTCGATGAAGCCGTCCATGTCGCGCGGGTTCGCGATCAGCCAGTTCTGCGCGCCGATCGCGAAGTAGGACAGGAAGTTCACCGTCAGCGCGAAGATGTGATACATCGGGATCGCCGTGACGACGACCTCCTCGCCCGGCACGCGCGCGGCCGGCACGATCGCCCCGAACTGCTCGATGTTCGCGACGAGGTTGCGGTGCGACAGCGCGGCGCCCTTCGACAGGCCGGTCGTGCCGCCCGTGTACTGCAGCAGCAGCAGGTCCGCGCCGCCGAGCGCAACCGGTTCGAACGTGAGCGATTCGCCGGCGGCAATGGCGCGCGCGAGCGGGATCGAACCGGGCGGCAGCGCGTCGCATGTGCCGGCCGGCGCATCGACGACACCGAGATCGCCGCGCCCGACGCTCAGCACGGTGCGCACGCGCGTGCCGCCGACCACTTCGGCGAACGTGCCCATCGACCCGCCGCACACCAGCGCGACCTCGACGCCCGCGTCGTTGAGCTGATGCTCGAGCTCGCGCGCCGTGTAGAGCGGATTCACGTTGACCTGGATCGCGCCGATCTTCGCGACCGCGACGAACGCGACCGCAAACGCGAGCACGTTGGGCAGCATCACGGCCACGCGATCGCCCTTGCGCACGCCCACGACCTGCTGCAGATAGGCGGCCAGCGCGGTCGACAGGCGGTCGACGTCGCCATAGGTCAACGTGCGGCCATATGAGTGGAACGCCGGGCGATCGGCGAATCGGCGCATTGCGTCGTCCAGCAACGCGCTTACGGAAGGAAAGCGATCGGGATCGATCTCGGCGGGGATCGAGCCATACGACCCGGTCCAGTGTCTCTTCGTCATGTCTCACTCCACGGGGGACGGCGCGCCGGCCGCGCCGTTCGCACGATGGCCTGCACGCCGGAGAAGCGCGGACCATCGCCTGATCGGCGACTATCGCCCGCACGGCGCACTTTGAAAATGATCCGGGCGGCCGAAAAGATGATCGAAACGGACAAGCGGGCCGCACCTGTCCAGGTAACTTCGCCGGATACCGCCGACCTGGCCGGCCGGCACGCGCCAGGCCGGCTGCGGTCGTGCGGGCGCAACCGAAGCCCGCTGCGCCGGGTCGCACTGGCGCACGTATCAGGGTGAACCCTGTGGCGCATGGGACCGATCCCGAGCAGAATTGCGTGCCGTCAACGATATCGATTCGGACGCAGGATGCTCCCATGCCGCGCAGTGCGCTCTTGACCCCGACGACCGCCCGCGCAGCCCGCCTGCCGGACGTCGAGCCGACTCACGCGTTGCGCCAGCAGCGCTTCACGCCGGCCAAGCTGGCCGTGCTGCTCGACGTGGCCGCGCAAGCCGGCCTCGACCCGGTCGCGGTGCTCGACGGCACCGGTCTCACACCGGCCGCCGTCGCGGACCCGTTCACGCTCACGTCGCCGCTGCAGTTCCTCACGGCCGCGCGCAACGCGATCGGCCGCTACGACGGCACCGACCTCGGCGTGCGTGTCGGCCACCGGCTGCACGTGTCGAGCTACGGGATGTACGGCTACGCGATGCTGTGTTCGGAATCGCTCGCGCACGCGTTCGAATCCGCCGTCAAATATCACCGGCTCGCGAACGGCATGCTCGCGATCCGCTGGGTCGAACACGGCGACATCGTGTCGTGGCAGTTTCCCGACCGGCACGAAGTCGCGCTACCGGATCTCGACGAGCCGCTGTACCGTTTCCTGATCGACATGCAGTTCGCGCTGCACGTGACGATCATCAAGGACGTGATGGGCGCGTGGTGCGTGCCGGCGCGCGCGCAGTTCGCGCAGCCGCAGCCGGCGCACGCGGCAATGCTGGCCAATGCGCTCGAATGCCCGATCGCGTTCGACCAGCCGCATCATGTGCTCAGCTACCCGGCCGCGTGGCTCACGCGCGCGCCGCAGCTCGCGAATCCGATTACCGCCGCGCAGGTGTCGTCGCATTGCGCGAGCCTGCTCGATGAATTGCGCAGCCAGGCCGGCGTCACGCGGCGCGTGTACCAGGAACTCACGCGCACGCCCGGACAGTTTCCGGACATCGACGCGATCGCGGCGATCCTGTGCATCACGTCGCGCACGCTGCGCCGCAAGCTCGAAGCCGAAGGCACGTCGTACAGCGAACTGCTGGCCAGCGTGCGCAAGGCACTCGCGATCGACTATCTCAGCACGACCACGCTCAGCACCGAGGACATCGCATCGACGCTCGGCTTCAGCGACGCGGTGGGTTTCCGCCACGCGTTCAAGCGCTGGACCGGCATGACGCCGAGCGACGTGCGGCGCAAGCGCGGCGGTTGAACGCCGGCATTGCAGGGGCGACGATCAGCGCCCGTCGCCGGCCCCGGGCGTGGCCACCGCCAGCGCGAACTCGAACACCGCGCCGCGCCCGGCCCGGTCGACCAGCCGGATACGGCTGCCGTTGAGCGCCAGCATCCGGTGCACGATCAGCAGCCCGAGCCCGCCGCTCGTCACCGCGCCGCCGCTCATCGGCCGCTGCGGCCGCTGGAACAGCCCTTCGCGCCGCGCCGCCGGAATCCCTTCGCCGGTATCGGCCACGGTCACGAGCACGCGGTCGCCGCGCGGCTCCAGCGCGACCTCGACCTCGCCGTGCGCGGGCGTGTGCCGCAGCGCGTTGTCGAGCAGGTTGGTCAGCACGCGCTCGATCATCCCGAGATCGGCCGACACGACCGGCACCCGCGGCGGAATCCGCGCATGCAGCGCGACGCCGCGCGCCTGCGCGGTCAGCTCGAATTTCTGGAACACGTCCTGCACGAGATCGACGAGCGAGAACGGCTCGCGCTCGGCCTGCACGCCGCCCGATTCGAGCCGCGCGAGCTCGAACAGCGCCTGCGCGAGCCGGCCGACCTTCGCGCTCTGCGCGAGCGCGATCGACAGGTAGCGCCGCCGCTCGTTCTCGGCGAGCGTGTCCGACTTCAGCGACAGTGTCTCCAGGTAGCCGTGCAGCGACGTGAGCGGCGTGCGCAGGTCGTGCGAGATGTTCGTGATCAGTTCGCGCCGCTGCTGGTCCTGGTGCGTCAGCGCGCGCCACTGGTCGCCGATCCGGTCGGCCATCTGCGCGAACGCGGATTCGAGCACGACGATGTCGTCGCCGCGCCGGCCCGGCCGCGAGCGCGGCACCGGCGGCTGCGTGTCGGGCGTGCCGTTCGCGTCGAAGCGGCGCATCGCGTCCGTCAGCCGGCGCAGCGGACGCGTGATGAAGCTGAACGCGGTGAGGCCCGCGAGCAGGCCGAGCAGCGCGACCAGCGCCATCGACCACAGCGTCGTGCGCAGCACATTGCCGGCGTCGACGCGCGCGGCCAGCTGGTCGTGCGCCTCGCCGAGCAGCACCACGTAGATGTACCCGGACGGCGGCTGGCCCGCCAGCTGCAGCGGCGCGGCGCTGAACACCTTGCGCGCATCGGGGCTGCGCGGATCGTCGCCGAGGATCGGCAGCGGCTCGCCCGCGATGAAGCGCTGCACGGGCGCGAGATCGACGCGGTCGCGCTTCACATGGCCGGGCGGCGCATCGTCGCCCTTGATCCGCCCCGCGTTGTCGAGCAGGTACACCTCGACGCTCGGGTTCACGCCCATCAACTGCCCGAACAGCGTGCGCACCGCGTCCGGGCGCAGCCCGTTCGCGTCCATCAGCGGCGCGCTGTGGGTCACGCTGTTGACGATGTTGGCGGCCAGGTCGCGCGACAGCCCCTGCACGACTTCCTGCTCGCGCATATCGTTCGCGCGGATCTGCAGCCACGCGGACGCGCCCGAGCACGCAAGCAGCAGCACCGAGAACACGAGCGACAGCCGCTGGGTAAGGGTGAGCTTCATCATGCGTCCCGCTGGCCCGGCGCGGCGAGCTTGTAGCCGCGGCCCCACACGGTGAGGATCCGCACGGGTTCGGCCGGATCGGCCTCGATCTTCGCGCGCAGACGGTTGATGTGGGTGTTGACCGTGTGCTCGTAGCCTTCGTGCTGGTAACCCCACACGGCATTGAGCAGGTCCATCCGCGAGAACACCTTGCCCGGGTGCCGCGCGAAGAAATACAGCAGGTCGAATTCGCGCGGCGTGAGGTCGATGCGCGCGCCGTCCACGCTCGCCTCGCGCGCGATCGGGTCGATCGCCAGCCCCGCGACGTCGAGCGTGCCCGCGTCGATCCGCGAATCGCGTGCGAGCGCATCGACGCGCCGCAGCAGCGCCTTCACGCGCGCGACGAGTTCGAGCACCGAGAACGGCTTGGCCAGATAGTCGTCGGCGCCGAGCTCGAGGCCGAGGATCCGGTGCACCTCGCTCGAACGCGCACTGGTGATGATGATCGGCGTGTAGCGCGTCATCGCGCGCGCGCGTCGGCAGATTTCGAGGCCGTCGACGCCCGGCAGCATCAGGTCGAGGATCAGCGCGTCCCAGCCGCCCTGTTCGAGCAGGCGCAGCCCCTCGGCGCCGTCCGCGCTGTGCACGACCTCGTAGCGCTCGTCGCGCAGGTGCAGGCTCAAAACGTCGGCGATATCGGCGTCGTCCTCGACGATCAGGATGCGTTTCGGTTGGTCCATGGCGGCGGGCGGCGGCACGTCGGTGCCGGGTATCGGTTCGGGCCGGCCCCGGTCCGGCTGGCCGGGTTCTCCGGGGGGAATCGCGGCCATGGGCCGCGCTGCCGCCATTGTGCAAAATTTTTCGGCGGCGAGTGATCACATTTCGTTTATCTTTGGATCACGCCTCTTTCGCGAGCCAATGCCGGCAAGGCCTCCTGGTCCGGCCCCTGAAATTCGATCCGTCGCGGGTCGACACGAACACTCAATAAACACTAACAGGCGAACGCACGTTGCTGCGTGCCGCCTCACCCTCACTCCGGCGCGACGACGTGAGTGCCCCGCCCACGTATGCCATGAGCAGGACGTCGTCCCTTTTCACGCGTCCTGATCCTCACGCTTCGTCGCGGCCTTCATGGATCGATCCTTTCCATCGCCGAACAGGGCGCCGATCGTCTGGCGGGCACGCGAAAGCCGGCTCATGATCGTCCCGACGGGTACGCCGAGCGCCTCGGCCGCTTCGTCATAGCTCAGCCCCTTCACGGCGACCAGCAACATGACCACGCGCTGCGCTTCGGGCAGTTGCTGCACCGCCCTGACGATCTGCGCGTCCAGCGCCTGCTGTTCCAGTGTCGGCGCGGCGGGATCGGCGACGGTTTCAAGCAGATCGTCGTCCCAGTCCATGCCCGAACGCCGACGCACGCTGCGTGCGCGAAGCTCATTGAGCCAGATGGATTGCACGATCGAGAACATCCAGCTGAGCGGCGCGGTTCCTGGTCGTAGCTGATGCGCTCGTTCGAGTGCACGGACACACGCGCTCTGCACCAGATCCTCGGCGTCGTGCCGGTCGCCTGAGATTCGCAGCGCGAAGGTCCAGAGACGCGGCAGCATCGCGGGGAGCATGGCGGACAGTTCGGCTGCGGTCATCTATGTCGATCCTCCCGCGGTGCAACCAAGCCGACGTTGATGAACTGCAGTATCTGGCATGTCTATATGGGTTCAGGCGAAATCAAGCGGGCCGCGCCCGCCTGGATATAGCCGCGGAACACGCTTCTTCCTCGAACGCGACCGGCAGAAGGTTGTCGAGCCCCCCAGCCACGCGAAATGCGGCCACCTCGGCCCACCAGGCAATCGAGAAGCAGAGCGCCGATGTCGCCGCGCACGCGACGACCGACGCGATTCACCCGTGTCGACAGCGGCGTCTCCGGCAGAACCCACGGGTATGCCAGCACCAGCCGCGAGCAGGATCGGCGTCAGCCCGCGAGGCATCTTCGAGATCGCCGCCCGTGCGGCAAGAAAAATCGCGCACCACGTCAATACAGTCGTTGCGCCTTCCGGATCGTTGCCTACAGGCCGTCGGCGTCGACGCCCGGCACGCTGACGGCATGATCGGTACCGTGTTGAACGGGATAGGTGAACGGCGATGCCGAAAATCGGCATCGCATCGGCAGCAGGCAATCAACCGCCTCGATAGAGCTTGTCGAGCGCCGCAAGCTGACCGTCATGCTCTGCCTGCACCAATTCCGCGCGAACCTGGGCGCGCGTTTTTCCCTTCGGCGACTTGGCGACCGTCGCCCATTGGCTCGCTTGCCCGACGGCCTGGTCGTTGGCGCTCGTGTCGACGGGGCTGCCTGCAAAAGCGGAAGTGGTGGCTGCAACAGCGGCGCACGCCGCGAAAACCAAAGCAATCGTCTTTACTTTCATGTCGTTCTCCTGGATAAATTCGGCTGCCGCGAATCTGTCCGGGCGCTCGGCGGTCGCTGATCTCGCGAAGCCGGTTCGAGCGCCCTGATCGGATTCGATCGGTAGATGCATTTAATCCAGATCACGTATCTGACGTGTGTCCCGGGAAATGGCTTTTGCAAGGCCATGTATCCCGACCGGTTTCATACACATTGAGAAACAAATCTGCCGTCTCGTTTTCGATCGATCGCCAAACGAAGCCGCGCTTTTCCGACAAAATGGCGCCACGACAGCGCGTTCACCCCATACGTCGCTGCCATGAAAAAATCGAAGGAGAGAGAGCTGATGTGCAGATACGCCCTCGCAGCACTGCTGTTGTTCAGCGTCGTGACCTCGGTCGACGCGCACGCTGAAACGATCAAGCCGATCAAGGCGTCGCGGTCCGACCTTGCCGGTGCGATATTCAATCGCGCCGACGCCGTGAAAAACGACCAAGGCGGCGAAACGAGCGCGGACGTCGCGACCTTCACGTCGACCGACAACGCTTACCAGACCGGCGTGTATCGCTCCGGGCCTTCACACGAGGAAATCAAGGGGCCGCACGGGCTGCCGTACAACGAGTTCCTGTACTTTCTTTCAGGCAGCGTAAAGCTGACGTCGTCGGACGGTTCGGTGATGCTCGTGAAGACCGGCGACGCCGTCACGCTTCCCAAGGGATGGACGGGACATTTCGACACACCGGGCTATACCAAGCTCTATGTGACCTACAGCCCCGACGACGGAAAGAAATAGTCCGGCGTGTCGAGCGGTCCGGCCATGGCGGAATAGCGCACCCGCCTCGTCCGCGCTCGATGCCGACCATCCCGCGCGTCGCATCGGCAGGCGGATTCGGGAACGCCGGCGCGTGCATTCAGCACGCCACCGCCAATACCCGCTTGCGGTGCTCGACGATCGAGAGAAGCAGCGCCGCCAGGCCGCATGCCGCGATCAGTATCAACAGCATCGTCTTGCCCATGCTGACCAGCACCATGCTGCCGAGCGCGGGGAATCCGAATACGCCGACGAAATACGACGCCACGAACCACGTCAGCACGGCGTGCCGATGCCGCGCATCGGCACTGTTGACGGCCTGCGCCTGAACGATCGGATAGACGAGGCCATATCCGGTGCCGAGCAGCACGGCGCTGGCCGAATGAAGCAGCGCGCTGTGCGGGACGGCGAACGTCACGGCCACGCTCAGGATCATGAAGCCGAGCAGGATCTGCGTCGTCGCGCCGACGCGGATCTGAATCACGACCGCACCGAGCAGCCAGCGGATGACGACCACCGTGGCGGAATACAGACCGAAAAACGTTCCGGCCGTCACGCCGGGGCCTTGCGCCATCGACATCTGGAACGTCATCAACCCCGAGAAGACGCTCGAGCCAAGCGCGATGATCGCGATCGGATAAATCGCATGCGTACGGGCGATCGCGCCCATCTCGCGTACCCAGCTATCGCGCACCGGCCGCGCAACGGCATGCGAAGCAGGCGACAGGTGTCCGAAACATTCCAGCATCACCGCGGCCGTCACGCACAGCCCGCCGACCGTGAAGAACACCGCGCCCGTCGTCCAGTGCCAATTGCGAATCGCGAGTGCCGCAACCGCGGGACCGCCGCCGACGCCGGCCATCTGAAACGACCCGAACCGCATGAACCAGCGTTCACGTTCGATCTCGGCCGTGCGCTCCACGAGCATGATCGGCGCCGCGAGGCAGAACCCGCCCCAACCGATGCCGACCAGCAATCCGGGCACGACGCGCAGCAAGCCGGTGCGCCCGACCAGCGCGAAGCCGACGACGCCTGCGCCGACGACCAACGCCGCGAGCGCGGTCGTGCGCGCGGCGCCGATCCGGTGCGCGCACCACGCGACCAGCGGCAGGCCGATCAACGCACCGATCATCGCTTCGGCGAGCGCAGCCCCCGTGTCGATGTCGCTTCCGCCCGCCAGATGGAAATGCATCGACAACAGAAATGTCGCGCCGTAGCCGCATGCGGTCAGCAGCGCGCCGAACAGCACGAATGAGGCGACGCGCGGCGACATCGTGCGTGTCATCGGCGGTCTCCGGCGGCCGGCTTCATTCGGGCTGCGCCGGCGGAAACGAAACCGATTCGCTCAATTCGCGCCATTGTGCGTCCTCTTCCGCACGGAACCTTGCCGCCGCGCCGGCTACCGCGACCGCGTCGCTGCCCATCAGCAATCGCAACGGCGCTGTCGGCGATCCGGCAATGCCGAGCAGCGCCCGGGCAATCCGCGCGGGATCGCCGGGTTGCATGCCGTCGATGCGACGCAAGCGTGCCGCTACCGGTTCGATGATCGGCTTGTACGCGTCGCTGACCGGCGGAATGGTCATCGACGAACCGGCCCAACGGGTCCGCATCGATCCCGGCTCGACGATCGTGACCTGGATGCCGAAATCGCGGACCTCCTTCGCAAGCACTTCGGAGAATCCGCCCACCGCCCATTTGGCTGCCTGATAGGCTGCGAGCCCGGGGCCGCCGACTCTTCCGCCAACCGACGAGATCTGAATGATGTGGCCGGCCCGTTGCCGGCGCATGAACGGCAGTGCCGCACGGGTGACATTGCACACGCCGAAGAAGTTGACGTCGATCTGCTCGTGCAGCGCGTCATCGGTGATGTCTTCGATCGACGCCAGATCGGCGTAGCCCGCGTTGTTCACCAGCACGTCGAGACGACCGAATTGCGCCACCGCCAGGCTGACGGCGCCGCGCACCGCGTCCGGGTCGGTGACGTTCAGCTGGATCGCCAGGATCCGGTCGCCATATGCGTCCGTCAGGCTGGCCAGACGCGTCACGTCCCTCGCCGTTGCCGCCAGTTTGTGGCCCGCGGAAAGCACCGCGTCGGCAAGCTGAAGACCCAGGCCGCCGGAGCAGCCCGTGATGAACCAAACTTTGCTGTCATTCATTGTCGTACTCCAGGTCATTTACGATCGACGTCCGGTCCCCCAACCGCCGTGAACACGGGGCCGCCGTGCTTCTGCGGCATCGCGGACCCGCCAGACTCGACGTCATGCATCATTGGGAGCCCGCCATGTATCTCGCGTATGTCGCCGGCGTATCGGAATGTATCTGGCGATTCCGTGGGTACGACGCGGCGATCGCGCAATCGCGCGGTTCGGAACACGGAAGTCGACGCAATGCCGGAACGCCGCGCTGCGCACATCGCCTGCCTGCCGTCATGCGACAGCGAGCGGCAACGTCACGCGCGCTTCGAGCCCTCCGGTACTGCGATTGTTGAGCTGCAGTTCGCCCCGCATCGCTTGCGTCAACCGCCGTGCGATCGCAAGCCCCAATCCGGATCCCGGCGCACGTGCCGATGTCTGCGGCGCCCGATACCACGGCGTGAATACCGCTTCCATCTCCGCCGGCACGATGCCCGGCCCCGAATCCACCACCGCAAGCATCACGCGCCGGGCATCGACGCGAACGCACACGCGGACATCACGCCCGTAGCGCAGTGCGTTGTCGATCAAGTTGACGAGCACGCGCCGCAGTGCATGCGGAAACGTCACGAGCGGACAGTCCAATCGCCCGTCCAGCCCGACGGCAAGCCCCGCGTCGCGATAGTTGTCGACCAGCGAGCCGAGCAACTCGTCCACGTCGACGCTGCGCGGCGGCTCCGCCACGCTGCACTGAAGCCGTGCGCAGGCAAGGCTCGCGTCAATCAGTTCCGCCATCTCGGCAAGGTCGCGCTCCATCGCATCGCGCAACGCGCGATCTTCCAGCATTCCGCTACGCAGCATCACGCGCGTCAGCGGCGTGCGCAGATCATGCGCATAGGCCGCGAGCACATGCAGCAATTCCGTCATGCGATCCGCGTGCTGGCGATGCGCGTCGTTGATCGCGGCCGCCAGTCTCGCGATCGGCGGCGTACCGCGCTCGACCAGCGAACAGGGCAGCGCTTCCAGCCCATGGTCCTCGATCGCCGCGGCGAGTTGCCGGATTGCCGCGTCCAGTCGCCGTGCACGTAGCCACAGCACTGCCGCCGCCAGCGCCAGCATCGCGCCCGCCACGCTCGCAATCAGAAGACCGTCGTCGACGGCGGGAAGCAATGCATTCGCGAGCAGGTCACGAGCGTCGTACAGCGCCGCCGCGACGAACAGCACGCCAGCCACGACGAACAGCCGGGCCGGACATGCGACGAGACCGCGTGCCTGCCCGCGGCATGCACGGCTGAGGTTGCGTAGGGAGCGCGTGAGCCGAGCCTCGAACCAGGCTTCGGACGATAAGGTAGGAATGTTGGCCATCTTCGTTCTCCTGTCGCCGTCGCGGCGGACGGTACAGGGAAGATGAAAACATGCGTGCGGGGGGGCGCACCATCAAACAAGCGGCCATCTACCCCCTACGAAGGTTTAGGTCACCGTTGCGGCGCGGATCGGCAATCAGCCGTATCCGAGCGCACGGGCGAGCCAGCCTTCGAGCTCCTGGGCGTCGATCGGTTTCTCGAGGAGACAAAGCGCGGTGCTGGCCCGCGCTCGCTCGGACGCGCGGGCGCTGACGAACGCCGTGACCAGCACGGTCGGAATGTGCAGGCTGCGTGCTTCCATCTCGGCCAGCACTTCGAGGCCATCCATCTCGGGCATCTGGAGGTCGCAGATCAGGCAACCCGTGCGCGACACCACGTCCGACGCCAGGAATGCCGGGCCCGACGCGAACTCGCGCGCCTCCCCGCCCAGCGAACGCACGAAACTTCCGGCGGCGGCGCGTACGAAGGGATCATCGTCGACAATGGATACGAGATCGGAGGCTGAGAGTGAAAAAGGCATCCCTGCTTATGGCGAAGGGGACGGAACGGCCCGTCCCGAGCACTGTTACCCAAGTTGCCAGCATACCGTCACGCCGCAGCGCCGCCATCATACTTACGTATGGGTATGCCCGGCGCGGTGCATGGGCCGTTCGACGAAGATCCGGGAAACGCGCGGTGCTAGCGCGACGGCACGTTGATGCCGAGCGCGGTCATCTTGCGCACCAGTTCGGCCACCGAGCGGCACTTCATTTTTCGCATCGCCTGGCTGCGATGAATCTTGGCCGTGATCTCCGCGATGCCCATGTTGCCCGCGACCTGCTTGTTCATCAGGCCCATCGCGACGTGTTGCAGCACCTCGGATTCGCGCGGGGTGAGCGATTCCCAACACGCGCGCAGATCGAGCAGCGAGTGATCGTCCTGCAGCCGTTTCGCATCGCGCTCGAGCGCCGCGATCACCGCATCGATCACGTCCTGGTCGCGGAACGGTTTCGTCAGGAAATCCATCGCGCCGGCTTTCATCGCCTTCACCGTCATCGCGATATCGCCGTGCGCCGTGATGAAGATGATCGGCATCTGCGGACCGCCGCTCTCCGCCAGCGACGTCTGAAACGCGATTCCGCTTTGCCCGCGCAGCCTTACATCCAGTATGAGGCACGACGGTCCCGCGCCCTTCGTTGCCGCGAGAAACTCTTCCGTCGACGCAAAGGCGCGAACCTCCAGGTCGATCGATCGCAGCAGGCTGATCAGCGCGACACGGACGAATTCGTCGTCATCGACGACGTAGACGACGCGGCTGTTCCGATCAGGTGTCGCGTGGGGCATTCTGGTTTCCGGCATCGATATTCGCTGATGAATTTTCTGGAGTGGCCGCGCAGCGGCTCATGCACAACTCGAAGAACCTGTCCGCCCGCCGCGCGTCGCGCCGACGGACGACTCGTCATGGATCGACACGCGGCAGCATCACGGTTGCTCGCGTACCGGCACCCTGGCGCGGCGACAGCGTCAACGTTCCGCCGTGAGCATCCACGATCGAATGCGAGATGGCGAGGCCCATGCCCATCCCGTTCTCCTTGGTCGTGAAAAGCGGTTCGAGCAGCCGGTCCGCGATGTCGGGTGCAATGCCGCTGCCCGAATCCTCGACGCTCACGCGCACACTGTCAACGCCGTGCACTTCGCACGCTAGCGAAAGACAACGCGCCGTCTCGAGTTCGGCCATCGATTCGGCACCGTTCGTCAACAGGTTGATCACGACCTGCTGGAGCTGGATCCGGTCGCCGTGTACGTAGACGGGGCCATCGTGACTGCGCAGCTCCAGCACCACGTCCAGCGTGTCGAGCTGCCGCGCGACGAGCGCCGCGGCCTCGCGAACGGCCTCCACGAGGTCGACCGTCGCAAACTGCGGTGCGGCCTTGCGTGCCTTCGCGCGCAGCGTCTGGATGATGCTCTTGGCCCGCGCGGCGCTCCGGTTGATGTGCTCGAGCATCGCCCGCACTTCGCCGACGTCCGGCGGTTCCCGGTTCAGCCAGCGCAATGCGGCGCTTGCCGACGTGTCGACGGCGGCAAGCGGCTGTCCGATCTCATGGACGATGGACGCGACGAGCTCGCCCATCGCGGTCAACCGGCTCGCGCGCTCGAGGCCGGCCAGAGCGGCACGCAACTGTTCCTCGGCATGCGCGCGCTGACGGTTCTGCTCGACCAGCTCCTCATAGAGCCGCGCATTCTCGAGCGCGAAAGCGGCCTGCGACGCGATCACCTCGACCAGCGCCGCCTTGGCCGCGGTAAACATCCGCGCCGCCAGATTGTTTTCCATATACAGCACGCCGACGAGCGTCGCATAACGCATCAGCGGTACGCACATCACCGAACGCGGGCGCCGGCGGCGAACGTAAGCATCCTGACCATGAACCGGCGACTCCGATGCATCGTCGATCACGACCCCTTCCTGCATCCGGGCGACCGCCTGCACGACGGAGACAGGCAGCACGCTCGCCGTCAACGACACGGCCTCCTGCGTCACGACGATCGTACCGTCGATCACATCCGCACGAGCCGGTACATGCCAGACGCCGTCGCGCAGCACCGCGAGCGCGCCATGCTCCGCCCCGGCGCTTTCGAGCGTGGTGCGCAACAGCGTTTCCACGAGACGCGCCGGCACGATGTCGCTCGCCAACGCGTTCGACACGCGAAGCACCGCGTTCACGTCCAGTGCGTGCATCCGGCTCCCGACGGAATTGCCGGCGCCGGCATCGAATACATCGGGATGCGCGGCCTGCAACTGGCGCACCTTTGCCAGCGCCCCCAAGCGCTGCCATGCGCTCAGCGCATGGCGCAAATAGGCGTGCGCGGCGATATTGTCGCGATCCGCATGGAAGCGCGCTGCATACTCGGCTGCCAGCGCCTCGACCTGTGTAAAGCCATGCCGGCCCGCGTGCGTCACGGCGCGCGCATAGGCTTCCGCCGCGTCCAGCGGCTGGCCGTTCACGCGCGCGTGCTCCGCGCGCACCAGCTCGCGTCGCGCGGCGAAGTTCGCCGGGCAGGCCTGCGCCCAGACGTCGAGCTGCGCGAGATGGCGCTGCAGCGCAGCCTCCTCGGACGCATCGCGGCCGGGCCGCGCAAGCAGTGCGAGCGCACCGTAGAACGGCAAATCGGCCCGCTCGGCAAACGAACGCGCCGTATGCTCGCAAGCTTCAGCGTGCCGACGCGCGTCGAGCGCGCCCGGAAGATCGCCGAACAACAGTGCGGCCTGCAGCCTGTAGACCCAGTAGGCGAGATCGACCAGGTTCGCCGGCCGGCCCTCCTGCGGCGGCAACACGTCGTGATCGTCGCGCTCGCCCTCCTGTAACTGCCTCAGCAGCATCTGCTGCACGAGCAGCCCGTCGATCACGAGCTGGAAATTCGCATCACGCGCGATCACGAGCCCGTGCGCCACCGTATCGCGTACGTCGCCGAGAAATTCGCCGGCGAACAGCATGCCGGTCGCCTCGTTGCGCTTGCAATAGAGCGCGAACGTATGATCGCAGCACTCGACCGTGATCTCGAATGCCCGCGAGATATACCCGCGGGCCGAGCGCGCCGGCAACACCCACGGCACCACGATCGTGCCGTGCGCCATATAGACGCGGCCGCGATACCGATCGAGCCCGCGCTCGTCGACCAGATGCAGCGCGAGCTCGCCAAATGCCAGCGACGCGGCGTAATCGCCGTAACGTGCGCCGAAGATCTGGTTCATGCAGACGTAGACGTCGGCCGAAGCATCGGAGTGGCCATGCTCGATCGCCAGATTCACCGCGCGCAGCAGGATCATGTCGACCAGGTCCTGATCGGAATAGAGTGCCGGCGGGATCAGGTCTGCAAAGATGTCGACAATCGCGCGCTGCAGCGGATCGGCGATGATCGGCAGCTCACGCAGCGCGTCGATCCCGTTGCGGTCCAGCCAGCCGCGCAGGCGAAGGTATTCGCGATGCACGTCCGCGCTGTCCGGATGGGGCGGGATATCGATGCCGGCGCGCTTCAGGAACGCAAGGCCGACACCGAGCGCCAGATCGAAGCGGCCCAGCGCCGTGTACAACGCCGCGCGCAGGCGCGTGAGATCCGCGCCGAACGTGCCGTCGCCGGCTACCCGCTCCAGCTCGGCCAGGCGTGCTTCGGCGGCTTCGAGCGCTCCGGTCATGAACTCGGCCTCGCCGCACAGCATGCGCGCCTCGAGCCCGTCGTCGCTGGTGTCCCGTTCGCCGAGGAAATCGACGGCTGCCCGAAAAAAGCCGAGCGCGGAATGATGCGCGGTGGCAGCCCGGGCCTGCTGCCCGGCTTCCAGATTCACGCGCGCGAATGCGCGGCGCTGCGCGGGCGTCTCGACCACCGTCCTGCCGAGGTTCGCCTGCGCGGCCAGCACGAACGCGTCGGCACAGGCATCGCCGGCCGCCAGCAAACGACAGGCGATTGCATGATGCAGCGGCGCCCGCTCGGCCTCCGGGATCGACGCATACGCGGCCTCGCGAATGCGATCGTGCCAGAACGTCCAGTCGTCGCCGTCGCGCTGGAGACTGCCGGCCTCGAGCGCCGCCTGCAGCCCCGCGATCGCATCGGGCTCGCTCAGGCCGGCCGCCGTGGCCAGCAGGCGCGTCGACGCACGCTGGCCGATGCAGGCCAGCAGGCGCAACATGAATCGCGCGGCATCCGGCAGCAGTTCGAACTGCCGTGCCAGCATCATCGCGACGTCATCGCCGCCGCGATGCGCGGCGATGCGCGCCATGTTCCAGCGCCACCGGCCGGCGCCCGCATCGTAATCGAGCATGCCTTCGTCGGCCAGCAGGCGCAGCAGATGATGCACGAAGAACGGATTGCGGCCGGTCCGCCGCCCGATCAGGTCGGACAGCGGCCGAAGCGCATCGGTATCCTGATGCAGCGCGTGGGCGATCAGCTCGGTCGTCGCCCGTTCGTTCAGCGGCCCGAGTTCCACCGTCAATGCGTCGGGAACGTCGGCCAGCGGCCCCGCCCGCAACGGGTGATGCGCATCGATCTCGTTGCCGCGATATGCGCCGACGAGCAGCAACGCCGCGTCGTGGTGTTGCTGCACCAGCCGTTCCAGCACCTGTATCGTGCCCGCATCGGCCCATTGCAGATCGTCGAGCAGCAGCGCGAGCGGGCGCTCCGGTGCCGCGAAACACGCGATCAGCCGGGCGATCGCGTGCAGCACGCGCTCTCGCTCCAGCCCGGGCGCCAGTTCGGTTTGCTCCGGCGGGCCCGCCTGCGGGCCAAGCACCGCCGAAAGCGCCGGCAGGAATCTCGCGAGCGTGCGCCCGACGGGCGCCACGGCCGTTCCGATTCGCGCGCGCCACAGGTCGAATTCGTCGTCCGCGCAACCGAGCACGAACTGCAGCAGCGGCTCCAGCGCCTGGGCAAGCATCGCGTACGGCGTGCCGCGGCGCCCTTCCTCGCCCTTGCTGGTGGCCACGAGCAGCGCCCCGTCGTACCGGATTCGCGCGACGGCCTCCAGCAGCAGCGTCGACTTGCCGATGCCCGAGTGGCCGGAAATCCATGCGACGCGCATCTCTCCACCGGCGGCCACGGCTCGGTACTGTGCGCGCAACGCATCGATCTCCTGGTCACGGCCCACCACGTGATCAGCTTGCTGCAGGCGCTGCAGCGCCGCATGAGCATCGAGCACGAACATCGGAATGCGCCCGTCGCGACGAAGGCACTGCTCACATCGCTGCAGGTCGGCGACGAGCCCCGCGGCCGTGCCGTAACGCTGCTCCGGCGCCTTTTCGAGCAACTTCACGACGATCCGGGAAATCTGCTCGGGTACGTGCGGAACGAGTTCGTGAGGGGGGCGCGCCGAATGCGTGGCGTGCGCGTGCACGAGCCCGGCGGCATCGGTGGCATCGAACGGCGGCACACCGGTCAACTGCTCATAGAGAATGCATCCGAGCGAGTAAAGATCGGCGCGCGCGTCGACACGCAGATTCATGCGCGTGCCGAGTTCGGGCGCCGTATAGACGAAATCCGCGTCGTCCCACTCGAGACCGGTGTCGCACAACGGCTCGGTCACATCGGGGCCGATCGCATAGCCGAAGCCCGTCAGAAACGCACGATCGTCGTCATCCACGAGGAAGCGATGCGGTGCAAGCGCGCGATGCACGATGCCGGCCGCATGCATCTCGCCCAGCGCAGTCGCGAGCGAAATCGCACGCCGCAGAAACGCGGATAACCGCGGCTGCGGGACATCTGCGACGGATAGCGGCATCCCGCCCGGATCCGCCAGGACGAGCACGGCTCCGCCGCCATGCGACACGATCGCTTGCGGCACGGCGGACCAGCGTTCGTGCAGTGCCGAGCGCAACACGTACTCGCGTTGCAGCGCGGCGACCGCGGACGGCGCCGCGACGCCGCGCCCCGCCACCAGGACCGGCGGCGCATGGTCATCGATCGCACGGTGCAGCCGGGGCGGGCCGGGGCTCAATTCGATGAAGCGGCGTGTCGAAAGTTCGATCATGCGAATGCAGTAAGGAAACGGTGGCGTCGTCAACTCGAACGCCGCCGGCACGGCGGCGTGGAGCATGGCATGCGGCACCCGCGCCACGTGCCGCGGCGGGATGCCAGGTTGTATCCGTTCGTTCGAACACGCGGTCGCGACGCGGGCCGCGCGGCGCCCTCGATTTCGCTCGTGCGGTGTTGCACCTCACCGGCCGCCGCGCCCTTCTTCCAGGTACCCGTGATAACACGCGAACCCGCCGATTATTCCAGCACGATGTCGTCAATGCAACAATGCGCGCCGGCCATTGCATGCGAGCTGCCTAAGCGCACGCGCGTCGCGTCATGATCGGGGATTTCGTATCCGGATGTATCGCGTGTCCGCATCGATACATGACATTGCAAAACGCCGCGCCGCGGACATGTGCGGGATACCTTGGTGGCGCTCAATACACGTGCGACGGGTTCTGACGACATTCGCGACGCGGCCGGCGTATCCGGCTCCCGCGTTCGCCAGATACCGCGCGTACCGTTCGACCGACCCACTTTCCGGATTCCGACATGAAGACCTCAAGGATCACCTTCGCGCTCGTCGCCTTTGCTACCGCAGCCTTCGCCCATGCAGCGACCCCTGTCGATTCGACGACAGGGAATCAAGATGCCGTGGCCACGACCGAATGGGCACCGGCCATCGCGATGCCGATGGGAAAGACACGAGCCGAAGTGCGTCAGGAGCTCGATCGCGCGCGCCAGAGCGGCGAGCTCGACGCGCTCAGGAAACGCTATTCCGGCCATTGAAGCACCGACGTGCTGTGGAGGGCCGGCACGGGCGGACGCAATGCTCGCCGGCTCGATAGGGCTCATTGACTTGCGGCAACGCAATCATCGCAACGGCCTCGTGCTCGAGCTGAGCGACACATTGCCGGAAACGATCTCCGATTCCGGCTCCCCCCGAAGCCGGGCCGGCCATCCGCCCAATCGTCGACGCTACCGGGCGGCTGCAGGAATCCCGACGCACTGCATTGCTGCTCGTCAGCGTCGACGGGCGCCGCTATCGGCAAGCAGCCGATACGCTCGACATACCCACCGGTACCGTCGTGATCCGGATCCCCCGTGAGCGCAAAGCGATTCGGATGGTGTTCGACGGCTCCGGCGAATCACGAATGGAGACGGGACATCGCATCGACGTGCAGTGCCGACGTCGACGTGCGACGTCGCGCGCCTGCCGATGCGACCCGGCCGCGACACGATCGCCCGCGTGGGGAATCGCATGGGAATAAACGATCGCCTTCGCGTGTTCAGTGTTGGCAGTCGCGCCCGCTTCCGTGCATGTGACCGAACGCCGACCGCCTGTACCGGTGCCCGACACGGGCGATCTTGTTCCCTCGCCGCCAATCTCGAAGATGTCATCGCTGTCCAGAATGCTGCTCGTCTATGACGGAACCAACGAAGCAAACGCCGCGCTCGCACGATGTGCGTCGCTTTCCCGCGCATTGTCGGCCACGGTCGACGTCGTCGCCATCGTCGACAATGTCACTGCCAACGCACGGTCGGCCGGGCTGCTCGGCGAGCTCGCCCATCAGCGTCTGGCGGAATCCGCCCATCGCGATCTTCAACGGGCGGTCGACACACTGACGGACGACGGCATCGCCGCGCGCGGTTATCTCCGTTTCGGACGCGCGGCCGATGCTGTCGCCGCCCATGCATCGACGACCCGCGTGGACCTGATCGTCGTCGGATATCGCGCCCCCACCGGGTTCGGTCGCTGGTGGCGCGAGCCTCTCGTTCACTTCGACCTGGCCGAGCGCGTTCCGGGTGCCGCGCTTGTCGTCGTCACGACCCCGTCGACCTAGCGTCGGCCGCATCGATGCTCGACTGAACGGTCGCGGCAAGAATCATCCGCTGCCGGTTGGCGGGCAGGCAGGCCTCGCTCCCCCGCGGACGAAACACCGGGTCCCCGCGTTGTATCGCACGCCCCGTCAGCGCGCATGTCGACGGGACACGCGCGCGGCTCCTGCACCAGATTTGCTCGGCATACCGCCCGGAACACGAGTCGCTCCACGAGACACTGATCATGTACGACGACAGGCATTCCATCACGGCTATCCTGGCAGGCGGCTCGGTGCGCGCACGCGCATCGTCCTCCTCCCATTGACGCAGCCCGACGCGTCGCGCCTTGTATCGCGTGCGCTGCGCTCGCAAACACACGCTGCGCTGTTCCTGCGAAGGATCCAGGACATTGATCAACGTGCGAGCCACGATATCCGCTTCATGCAGCATCACCATCACCTCTTCTCCCGGTCAATCGGATCGATCATGTGAAAGCGGGCGCCCGAATCACCGACACACCGTCATTCGGCCCCGCGATGCGCGCGCCCTCGCTCAGGCGCCGCCTTTCTCACGCAGCATCAGCTCGCTTTTCACCGATTTGACGCCGCGGATCTTCCTGGCCGACTCGACCGCGAGATGGTCTTCGTCTACGGTCTGCACCTGGCCGGCCAGCGTCACCTGTCCGGTCGCGGCATTGGCGAAAACCGTGATCACTCGCCCTTGCAGCCCCTTCGTTCGCGACAGCGTGTTCTGAATCGACCGCGAGAACCTGCGATTGGCCGCACGCGTGGCCTTTTTCGTCTGGGCGGATGTCTGGGCGGACGTCACCGCTGCCTCCGTGCCTGCACCATTGGCACTTTCGTCGGCGCTTGCCTGAAGTTGCAGGCAAGCGAGCAGGACGGCCGCCAGGCCGCCATTCAGGATGACTTGTCGAATTTTCATGATGGGTTCCTTGGGTTGCGGGTATCGAATGGCACGCATGTTCCGGCCGTGTGCATCGTCGCGACGCACGCGAATCGCACCATTGCCACATCGCCACGCCGACTCGATCACCTGTCGCCGGCGTCGTCACCGATGCGATTCGTGTACCGGTGGAACCAGAATAAGGGGCGGCGTCAACGGCATCCATAGCATCTGCAGCTAGCGGCACAACCCGTCGGGATAGATGGCCGCATACGTTCGTATAGGCTGTGGAAATGGCTGCACGCGTCGCTGCGCATCACGCCGCCTGATGCGCGGCCCCGTCAACCGGAAAACGCGGGAGTCACCATTGAGTGCGTACCGCCGCCCACGTGCGGCGTCAGTCAATGAAGGGCGAGCGCGGCAGGACGAACTGGCCGGTGACGAACTACACGGATGGCAAGAATGGCTCGACCTCCGCATCACGGGTATATTCCTCGTCTGCGCGGGTGAGCGGACGATCTGGATCGGCCGGAAGGTGATACGCACATGATCGCTACCTGTTGCGGCGTGGATGTACGACGGGCTGACGCGTTGCCGCACGTGACGCCATTCAGCTTCGACCGGATGTGACCTGCCCCGTCGGGGATGACCGAAGTTGCACACACAAATAAACAAGAGAGATTCCGGGAAAATGCTTCGATATGCTTGCCTGTTTGCTCACGACCACCCGTCCACGCCCGAGACCCTGTGGGATATCGACAACGGCCAGATGGACGGCTGGGCCGAATGGTTCGAACAGATTCCGCACCTGTTCCTCTACCTGATCGGCGATGCAGCGCATCTGCCACGGATCGCACCGTGCGCGATATTTAGCGATGTTGAATCCCCCGCCTGCCTGATGGCGCCGATGGCCGAGGTGCGCGCGCGCTGGCATGCGCTGGACCGGCACATGCAGCCGCGGCTGCCGCAGCTGCCGGCCGATGCTCAGGCGCAATGGGCGCACATGCACACGACCGTCTCCACGACGACGCGCGAATGGCTGATCCTCGATTGCAGCCAGTGTTGCGACGCGGCCCTCGGCACGCCCGACATGAACGCGTTCCTGCAGCAGACGCGACAACGCTGCGCCGAATGGGGCCCGGCACCGGAGCCGGGCGCGGACGACCTGCCGCCCGCCCTTCTACCGTTGCTGAGCGACGCAACGGGGCAATGGGGATGGTGGAATCCGAACGTGATCGAGCGCATCTACGCGATCGACGCGCAGCCGCATGCGGAATGGCCGGACGATCTGCGGGAAAGCTACGAGCCGGCAAGGGACTGGCAACCGTGGATCGAGGAAGTGCAAGCGTACTACGTGCGGCGGATCGATCGGGCTGCCGGCGAATCGCCTTCGGGCGACGCCGATCGGCCACGCGCTCCGGCCGGGCTCGTCACGCCCTATGGCCGCTGGCTGGTGCACCCCGACGAAGGAGCGGAATGGATCGACATCGAGGCAGGCTATATCGTCATCAGGCAACACGGTGACTGGCATGCCGGCTCGCCGGGCGGCCTCAAGGATCTGAATGGCCGGTGGGTCGTGCCAGTTTCCGCCGGCTACGTCAATGTGTCTCCCCTCACGCGAACGCTGGCACTGGGGCGACGTGCGCCGCTGCCGGAAGGCACGAGCGGAATCGTCGAGTTGCTGCGTTGGCCCGGTGGCGAGTCGCTGTTCGAAAACTTGACCGGCGGAATGCTCCACGAAGATGGCAAGGTCCGCATCTTCCATGCCGACGATACGGTGTCCGCGCTCGATGCGACAACCGGCGAACCGCTGTTCGACACGCGTTACAAGAACGTGTTCGCGTTCCACCGGAAGCTGCGCCTCGCCGTGGTCGAGTGGTGTCGGCCCGGCGAGCCTTCGCCGGACAATCCGGGCATCCTGCAGGGTGTCGTGCACGAAAGCGGACGGCTGGTGATCCCCTGCGAATACGCACACGTCCATCACGCTTACAAGCAGCCGCCGAAGCTCCTGCACGGGCGCCAGTTGCTGGCGATTACCGCGGACGGGCGGCCCCATTTCTACAGTCCCGACGGCACGCTGCTGGCGGCGCCGGAGTGTGACATGAAGCCATGGATCTGGACGCCGATCGTGAAGGAAAATCAACTGTTGGCGTTCGACGGCGAAGGCATGGACGCACGCGTGATCTGGATAGCGTTGAGCGACTACAGCTTCATCGAGACCGGCGAAACCCGCGCCGATTGCGTGAACATGTTGACGGAAAGCCTGAAAGGCTGGCTCCCGAAGTAACGGCATTCGCGGATCGTGCGTCTGCACGGTACCGTCCGGTGCGTCATGCCTGACGAGCCGTGCGCGCGTGGGCGCAGGAAAAAACCTTCAATTTGTCGCCGTCGTGCCGTGATACTGGGCGACACGAAAACTACAAGAAGCAATGGACATTCACGACTACACGTTACTGAGCGCCATCCTGATGCGCCATGGTCAGCCCGAAGGACACGCGATCAACGCTTACGGTACGCCGGAAGACCGCGAGGACTTCATCTATTTCACGGTCTTTCCGGATCGGTTGCAGTTTGACCTGCAGCGAATCCTGACCGGTGTTGCGAGCCTGCGCTTTCGCTTCACGCTGTACGCACGAGAAGGGGCAGTCCGGATAGAACGTACCCTGCTCGACGCCGAGGGCGCCAACCGCCGCATTCGCGGCGCACTGGGCGATCACTACACGAAGGACAAGATCGGTGTGCCGTTCGACGATGTGTCGGACGACGAGCGTGAGTGGGTCGCGTCCGCGCTGCAGGCATTCCATGTCTATTTCATGAAACCCGCGACCTCGACTTGATCGCTCGACGACCATGACGATGACACGCCGCCTGTTCCACCGCGGCGTCGCGCTTCCCCTCTCGTTACTCCGAATCCGCCTGCGCGAACCCGAGCGTCAACCCGAACGCATCGAGGATCGTCGCCGCGGTGCGGGCCATGCGCTTCGCCATGGCCTCCGGCGTCTCGCGCATGGCGCCCTGGCGAAGCCAGTGCACCGCCGTCCAGACCAATCCCCCGCCGAGCACCGTCAGGCAATCCTGCTCTGCTTCCGTCCGGACGCCTTCATAAGGCGGAAGGAGACGGCCGGAAACGAAGGTCACCAGTTCATCGAAAAACGCCGATGTCGCCGCATCGTTGAACACGGTCAGATAGAAAGGCTGATGCGCATTCAGATGCTCGAGAATCAGCGCGGTTTCCACCTCCATTGACCTGAAGAAAGTGGCACTCGGCGGGTTCAGCCGTTTGCCTTGCTCCTCGACGAACGCAAAAGCGTCGTCGAGCCTCACCAGCGCTGCCCGCTGGGCGGCCGACTGAAGGTCGGGAAAGTGCTGATAGAACGTGGGACGCGCGACGCCCGCGCGTTGCACCAACTGAGCAATGCTGAGCGTGTTCAGCGGCGCGTCGTCGAGCAGTTCGGTCATGGCGCGAACGAGCGCGTCGTAACTCCGTTGAAAGCGAGGATCGGCGGTATTAGGGCTTACATCAGGTGACATAAAAAGCTCTGGACACGTGGTTTTGTCTATTTTACATTTGTTCAATAGATCGAGATGCGATGTGCTAACACACCTCTGAAAGGCTATTGAAATGAAGTCCTCATCCCTCGTCCCCCAGCCGCCCCTGAAACCCGTCATCGGTCATCTGATGGAGGTCCTCGGGCCGTCGCCCCTTGCCAAGATGATGGATCTCGCGCGCACTTACGGGCCGGTCTACTGGTTCGAGGTGTTCGGGCAAGGTTACTACGTTGTCAGCGGGCAAACACTGGTGAATGAGGTGTGCGATGAAAGCCGATTTCAGAAGTGTGTGCACCAGTCGCTGCTCGAACTGAGGCCCGCGATCGGCGACGGGTTATTTACGGCATTCGGTGACGAACCGAACTGGGCCAAGGCGCATCGTGTGCTGATGCAGGCGTTCGGCCCGCTCAGTATCTGGTCGATGTTCGACAAGATGGTCGACATCGCCGACCAGATGTTTCTCCATTGGGAGCGGTTCGGCCCGGAGACGCCGGTCGATGTATCCGATCACATGACTCGACTGACGCTCGATACGATTGCCCTGTGTGCGTTTGATTGTCGTTTCAACAGCTTCTACCGTGAAGATCAGCATCCGTTTGTCGATGCCATGGTCAACACCCTCAGCGAGGCCGGCAAGCGCGAGCTGCGGCCAAAGCTTGTGTCGAAGCTGATGGTCAATCGCAGTCGAAAGTTCGACGCGGACATCGCAGTCATGCGATCGCTTGCGACCAAAATGATCGAGGACCGGCGCAAGCACCCGCACGTCAACGAAGAGTCGATGGACCTGCTCGACCGCATGCTGAACGGCGTCGATCCGGTGACGGGAGAAAAACTCGATGACGAGAACATCGTCTTCCAGATGATTACCTTTCTCATCGCCGGACATGAAACGACCAGCGGGCTCCTGTCCTTTGCCACCTATTTCCTCCTCAAGAACCCGGACATCCTGCAAAAAGCACGGGACATGGTCGACGAGGTGGTGGGCAGCGAGACCCCGCGGATCGAACATCTCGCACGACTGCGTTACATCGAACACATCCTCATGGAGACGTTGAGAATCTGGCCGACCGCGCCGGCATTCGCCGTGTCGCCGCTCGCCGACACCACGTTCGGCGGGAAATATGCCGTTTCTCCCGACGACATCATCATGATCCTGACGCCCATGTTGCATCGGGATGTGAGCGTCTGGGGCGAGGACGTCGAGGCGTTCCGTCCGGAGCGATTTGCCCCGGAGAATGCGGAGCAACTCCCGCCCAATGCATGGAAGCCCTTCGGCAATGGGGCACGTGCCTGTATCGGCCGCCCGTTTGCGATGCAGGAAGCGCATCTCGTTCTGATCATGCTCCTTCAGCGATTCGATTTCTCTTTCGCCGATCCGGACTACGAGCTGGATGTCGCCGAAACGCTTACGCTGAAGCCGACCGGTTTCCGGATCAACGTGAAACCGCGGGCCCGAGGTGCGCTCAAAGTGCCCGATACGGCCGTTCGCGCCCGCCCGAGCGCGCAAGGCCCGAGCGTCGCCCCGGTTCAGTCGGCCCCTTCCAGCGAAGAGGTGTCGACCATGCTCGTGCTCTTCGGGGGAAACACGGGCTCCGCCGAATCCTTTGCAAGACGCATTGCAGGAGACGCGAGTCGGCACGGATTTCACGCGACGTGCGCGCCCCTCGACGATTTCGCGGGAAAACTCGACGGATATCCGGCCATCGTGATCGTCACCGCTTCCTACGAAGGACAGCCGCCGGACAACGCCCGATCATTCGTCCCGTATGTCGAAGCACTCGGCGAAGGCGCGCTGGACGGTGTCCATTTTTCGGTTCTGGGGTGCGGCAACAAGCAATGGGCCCGGACCTACCAGGCGATTCCCAAGCGAGTCGACGAAGCGCTCGAGAAGGCCGGTGCCACGAGAGTGCACGTCAGGGGCGAACTCGATTCCGGTGGCGACTTCTTCGGTGAATTCGACAATTGGTACACCGAAATGTGGGACCGATTTGCGATCAGCGCCGGGAAGGAAGTCTCGACCGTGCAACAGGGCGATACCGCGCTGAAGGTCAGTTTCGCCGAGAATACCCGTGAAAAATTGCTGAACTTCGGCGACATGGCGCATGCGTCCATCGTCGACAACAGGGAACTGGTCGATATCAGCGTGGCCGGCAGCCGCTCCAAAAAGCATATCGAACTGAAACTGCCGGACGCGATGACGTATCAATCGGGAGATTACCTGGCCGTTCTGCCGCGCAACTCGAAAAACAACGTCGATCGCGTCTTGCGCCGGTTTCGCGTGAGCTGGGACACGCCGGTGGTGATTGAAGGCACGTCAAGTAATCCGCGCCTTCCGCTCGGCCAGCCCATCAGTTGTGGTGACCTGTTCTCGAGCTATGTCGAACTCGCCGTTCCTGCCACCCGATCACAAGTATCGACCCTGGCCGCCGCCACGCGTTGCCCTCCCGAGAAGGTCGAGCTCGAGCGCCTGAGCGCCGACGATTTCGAAGGCGAGATCCTCGGAAAACGGACCACCGTCATGGATCTGCTCGAACGCTTCGGATCCGTCGACCTGCCGCTCGAAAAATTCCTCGATATGCTGCCCGCGCTGAAAGCACGCCAGTATTCGATCTCGTCTTCCCCGCTTTGGAAAGCCGACCATGTCACGCTGACGGTAGCCGTGGTCGATGCACCGGCGCTCTCCGGCCATGGTCGCCATGAAGGGGTGGCGTCGTCGTATCTCGCGCGGCTCAACACCGGGGACAACCTGTCCGTTGCAGTCAGGCCATCGAATGCACACTTTCGGCCACCCGCCGAGACCGGCCTTCCGATGATCCTGATCTGTGCCGGTTCCGGTATCGCCCCCTTCCGCGGCTTTCTGCAAGAGCGCGCACTGCAGAAGCAGCAGGGGGAAAACATCGGCAAGTCGTTGCTCTTCTTCGGCATCGATGACCCCGACGTCGACTTTCTCTATCGCGACGAACTCGACGAATGGGCACGATGCGGTGTGGTCGAAGTGATGCCGGCTTACTCGAACCGCCCGGAGGAAGGTGCCCGGTTCGTTCAGGACAAAGTCTGGCTGGAGCGCGAGAAGATCGCCGCCCTGTTTGCGCAAGGCGCCACCGTCTTCGTCTGCGGGGATGGAAAGAACATGGCGCCTGCCGTACGCGCCACGCTCGCTCGCATTTATCAGGAGGCGACGGGAGCGAACGACGAAAGCGCCAACGCGTGGATCGACACGATGGAGCGGGAGCATGGCAGGTATGTCGCCGACGTGTTTGCATGACGGTGACGGGATCCTGTCGCGTCCAGTTGCTGCAGACAGCTGACCTGCCCCGCCACCGCTTTCAGGAACGGATGCGACACGTGCTTCGATCCCGGCCTGCGCCCTGTTTTCCTTGCGTCCGTCACCCCGATTCCGGTCGAGTTCCGACCGGAACCAGGGGTTGATCACACGCCGCTCAACCGCTTCGAATCGCCCCACGTCTTTCAATGACGGCACGGTTCGGAAAGCGACGGGTTAACCACGATCGACCGTCGATGAACACCATGCTAATTTCATCGTCCACATGACTTGGTCATTTGATCAACATCGAAATGGACATGCCGTCCCACTGTAAACCACGCGAATCGCTCCATGCATACCGCCTCCGGATATGCATGACCGATCCCCCCGAGGTCGTGGCGGAGTGGACGACGCCGATCACCCCATGATGTCCTTCAGTGTTTCCGAGCGCGATCGCTTCAAACCCATAATTTCGCATTCCAGAATTTATTGAAGACAGTCGAAATCGCGCCAAGACACCCGACACTCACTCATTCGATTCCATGACTAGCGAACTCACTCTCTCCCGTCGCGACGTGGAGTTCATTCTTTTCGACTGGCTGCAGGTCGAATCGCTTACGCGCCGGCAACGATTTGCCGGGCAGGACCGCTTCGACTACACCTCCGTGCTGGATGTGTACGAATCGCTTGCCACGGATCTCTTCAAACCGCATAACAAGAAGAACGACAGCAACGAACCCGCATTCGACGGAGAACGCGTCACCATCAACCCGGAAGTGGGTGTCGCATTGCGTGCATTTGCGGCCGCCGGCCTGATCAGCGCGTCGTTCCCCAACGAGTGGAACGGCATGAGCCTGCCCAGCACCGTGGAACGGGCCGGCATGGCGTATTTGCTGGCAGCCAATCCGGGAACCGCGGGCTACGCGTTTCTCACGATCGCCAACGCCAATTTGCTGATGGCCCACGGCGAGCGCGACCGGGTCGAGCACTACGTCAAGGCCATGGCGGAAGGGCGATGTTTTGGCACGATGTGCCTGTCGGAGCCGCAAGCCGGGTCAAGTCTTGCCGATATCCGCACGCGCGCGGTTCCAAGCCGGGACGGCCGCTACCGCCTGTTCGGCAACAAGATGTGGATCTCCGGTGGCGATCACGAGATTGCCGAGAACATCGTCCACCTGGTACTGGCAAAGATTCCCGATGAAAACGGCCAGCTTCCTCCGGGCGTTCAAGGGATATCGCTCTTCACCGTCCCGCGCAAGTTGATCAATGCCGACGGGCTGCCGGGCGAGCGAAACGATGTCGTCCTCGCCGGCATCAATCACAAGATGGGGTACCGCGGCACCGTCAATTGCCTGCTGAACTTTGGTGAGGGTCGCTACCGCCCGGAAGGCGAAGCGGGCGCCATCGGGGAGATCGTCGGCGAGCCTGGCAAAGGCCTGGCCTATATGTTCCACATGATGAACGAGGCGCGTATCTCGGTCGGCCTCGGCGCCGCCGCGATCGGCTATACCGGCTACCTTCACTCGCTGGATTATGCGAAGACGCGCCTGCAGGGCCGGACACGCGGTGACCGGTCGCCCGCCTCGGGACAGGCCCCCATCATCCGTCATGCCGATGTCCGGCGCATGCTGCTCGCGCAAAAGGCCTACGTGTCGGGTGCACTCGCGTTGTGCCTGTATGCGGCTCGACTGAGCGACGATATCCATTCGCAGGAAGACGCCGGCGCCCGCGAAGACGCGCATGGCCTGCTCGACCTGCTCACGCCCGTCGTCAAGAGCTGGTCGTCCCAATGGGGCCTCGTCGCCAACGATCTCGCCATTCAGGTGCATGGCGGCTACGGCTACACGCGCGAATACAACGTCGAGCAGTTCTATCGCGACAATCGGCTCAACCCGATACACGAAGGCACATTCGGTATCCAGGCGCTCGACCTGCTGGGTCGAAAGACGCGTGCAAACGGCGGTGCCGCGATGAATACGCTCGACCGGAAAATCGCCGCGACGGTATTCAAGGCACGGTCGATCCGTTCGCTCCATGGCCATGCCGACACGCTCGAATGCGCGTGGGAGCGCATCCGACTCGTCACCCACGCGCTGCACCGGCTCGACGACCCGGAGCTCCAGCTGGCGAATGCGGCGGCCTACCTCGAAGCATTTGGCCATGTCGTCGTCGGCTGGCTTTGGCTCGATCAGGCGCTCGTGGCCAACACGCTCGAGAGCGGCCCCACCGGGAGCGACTTCCATCGCGGCAAGCTCGCCGCGTGCGACTACTTCTTCGGGTGGGAAATGCCCAAGGTGGCCGCGTGGCTGGCGGTACTCTATCCCGTGGAAACCACGCCCCTGACGATGCCGGAGCATTGGTTCTGACCCGTGCGCGCAACCTCCATTTCGTTGCTTCCGTTTAATTCATGAGGATGTCATATGATTGATGCCGTCATCGTTTCCACCGCGCGCACGCCGATCGGCAAGGCCTATCGCGGCGCATTCAACCTCACGCACTCGCCCACCCTGCTCGGTCACGCCATCCGGCATGCCGTGCTGCGCGCCGGGATCGAACCGGATCGCATCGAGGACGCCGTCATCGGTTCGGTGCTCAACGCGGGAACCGCCGGCAACAATGTCGCCCGCCAAGGTGTGCTGGCGGCCGGGCTGCCTGCTTCGGTCGGCGCGCAAACGCTTGACCGGCAATGTGCGTCGGGCCTGATGGCGATCGCCACGGCCGCCAAACAGATCATGTGCGACGGGATGCAGGTGGTGGTCGCCGGCGGCCAGGAAAACATCTCGGCGGTACAGACGCGCTACTTCGAGTGGACGCGCGCCGACCAGGATCCCAACGTGCTGGCCGTGCAGCCCGCCGCCTACATGCCGATGCTCGAGACCGCCGAGTTCGTTTCCCGCAAATACGGGATCGCGCGGGACGTGCAGGATCAGTACGCGCTCGATTCCCAGCTGCGCACTGCCGCCGCACAAAAGGAAGGCCGCTTCTCGGACGAAATCGTCCCGATCACGACACAGATGCTGGTCGTCGACAAAGCGACCGGCGAAACGTGGCGGAGGGAGGTCACGCTCACGCAGGATGAGGGGAATCGTCCCGGCACGACGCTCGAATCGCTTGCCGGGCTCGCACCGGTGGTTGACGGTGGCGTGGTGACCGCCGGGAACGCAAGCCAGCTGTCGGACGGTGCAAGCGCCTGCGTCCTGATGAACGGCAAGACCGCCGAACAGATCGGCGCGACGCCCCTCGGCATCTATCGCGGCATGACCGTCGTCGGCAATGCGCCCGAGGAAATGGGCATCGGCCCCATCTATGCGATCCCCAAGCTCCTGAAGCTTCACGGCCTGACGGTCGACGACATCGGACTGTGGGAGCTCAACGAGGCATTTGCCTGCCAGGTGCTGTACTGTCGCGACAAGCTGGGAATCGATCCGGCCCGATACAACGTCAACGGCGGCAGCATTTCGATCGGCCATCCGTACGGGATGACGGGCGCCCGCCTGGTCGGACACGCACTGATCGAAGGCAAACGACGCGGCGCGCGCTACGTCGTCGTAGCGATGTGCGTGGGGGGCGGCATGGGTGCGGCCGGCTTGTTCGAAGTCGTCTGACGGAACGCGCCTTTGCCCGCGGCACGAATGGGCGGCAGCCCCGCTCATGCGGGCCTTGCAGACCTATACGGGGATGCGTGAGCGGACCTTGTGTCGCAAGCGCGCCTGATGCGCCATCGCACCAGGCGCCGACGCGCGCCGGGCTTTTTCTGAAATGCCATTCGCGTGCCGGTTAAGAGACGGGTGATGCCGACCGCTCAATCTGCCGGCATCACCTCGGTCGATCACGTCAATGGTTCGACACCCGCAACTCGCGCCGAAGGATCTTCCCGACGTTGCTCTTTGGCAGGCTGTCGCGAAACTCGATGCTTTTCGGGCGCTTGTAACCGGTCAGCTGGCCTTTACAGAACGCCATCAGGTCTTCGAACGTCAGCGCCGGATCCTTCCTGACCACGAACAGCTTGACGGCCTCTCCGGAATGCTCGTCGGGTACGCCGATCGCCGCGACCTCGAATACACCAGGGTGGTTGGCGACGACGTCTTCGATCTCGTTCGGGTAGACGTTGAAACCGGACACGAGAATCATGTCCTTCTTGCGGTCGACGATTCGCACGAAGCCCGCCTCGGAGATCGACGCAATGTCACCCGACCTGAAGAAGCCGTCCGCGGTCATCACCTTCGCGGTCTCGTCCGGCCGCTGCCAGTAACCCGCCATCACCTGCGGACCACGAATGCACAGCTCTCCGGCTGCGCCGGGCGGCAATTCGTTGCCGTCGTCGTCCCGGATCGACACTTCCGTGGAGGGCAACGGCAGGCCGATGGTGCCGTTGAACTCACTCCCGGTCACGGGATTGACCGCGACGCAAGGTGATGTCTCGGACAGCCCGTATCCGTCGATGATCGGCGCGCCGGTCATCTCCTTCCAGCGCCTGGCGACGGCTTCCTGCGTGGCCATCCCGCCACCGCTGGCCAGCAGCAGATTGGAGAAATCGAGGCGCGAGAAGCCGGGATGATGGAGCATCGCGTTGAAGAGCGTGTTGACGCCCGGAAAATTCGTGACCTTGTATCCGGCGAGCGACTCGATCATCCCGCCGATGTCCCGCGGATTCGGCACCAGTACGGAAAGCGCACCCATGTGAATCGTCAACAGGCAGCAAACATTGAGTGCAAAGATGTGATAGAGCGGAAGTGCCGCCACCGTGATGAACTGCGTCACGTCAGGGCGCAAATCGCGCGCCGGGTTGAACCAGACGTCCGACTGCAATACATTCGCGACGATGTTCCGATGCAACAGCGTCGCGCCTTTCGACACGCCGGTTGTCCCGCCCGTATATTGGAGAAAAGCGACGTCGTCCGGCGACTGGGAAGCCGGTACGAATGTGCCCCGACGTCCCTCCTCGATCGCGTCGTCAAATGCCGCATACGGGCTCGGCTTCCGTTCCGCGCCGGACGCGTTGCCCTGCGCGGCTACCAGAACATGCTTCACCTGCGTGTGCGCAAGGATTGCATCCAGCGTTGCCGTGCAGCCGTCGAGAATGACGATCGCCTCCGCGCCGCTGTCATTCAGCTGGTGTTGCAGCTCGCGGGGCGTATAGAGCGGGTTGACGTTGACGACGACGTAGCCGGCGCGCAGGACTGCACAAATCGAGATCGGGTACTGCAACACGTTCGGCATCATGATGGCGACCCGCGCACCCCGCTCGAGGCCGCGTGACTGCAGCCACGCGGCCAGTGCTCGGGACATCACGTCGAGCTCACCATAGGTGATCTGCTTTCCATCGCACGCAAACGCCGGATTCGCGTGAAACCGGCTGAAGCTTTGTTCGATCAATGCACTGATGTTTCGATACGCGCTGGAATCAAGCTCTGCCGGAACCCCCGGCGGATAGGCATCAAGCCAGATCTTTTCCATACCCAATCTCCTCTGTCCCATTTGAATAAGTGCGCGACGCCCATCCCCTCATCACGCGCGTGAACAAGCCGGGGCACCTCGAATCACGCGAGGCGCATCGCGCGTCGCAACGATAGGGCTGCGTGGTCGACCGACAGTCAGCGGCGCCGTGGACCACGTCGTCGGCAGACAGTTGACGGGCGACGGCCACCATCCTGTTTGTTTCACCGCCATCGCCCCCTGCTTGGCAGGCAAATTCTTGCCCCCCGAAACGCGACTTCCGAGTCAGGGGGCCACACCCAAACTGGTCAATTGATATGGTCATTTGACCATACAGGGAAACTTGCGGCAACTTGGTAGTTGCACGAGGCTGCGACGCGGGATTTGTCGATGCCATACGTGCGGCTACGGCCCTGGATTCCGTATGCAGTGCCATTGATCGAATCGACCGACGGGTTCCCTGCGCCCGCCGCGAACAGACCGGCGTTGTTCGCTTGCGAGCAGGCAGCACCCCGCTTCAGGCCTTCAAACTGATACGTCACGCCGGCGCTATATGCGCGGTTGTTCGCAAGGTTCGTACTATTCGAGAGCGAGTACGTGCCACCGAATTGCGGGCCGCAGCGTCTTGTTCATTCGTGACGCTCCATTCAAAAAAAGGAGGCAGGTCTCGCGACCTCGTTCATCAACAGCCGGCAAACACCGGGAGGACCTTGTCCTGTTGGTCACACCCGGGTTTCCAATGCGCCCGCATTGACGGGCGCAAAACGGCTGGGCGACCCGTTTCAACATTTCCCGGGCGCATCGACGGCTCCGGAACCGAAGAGCTTCCGGCTCCAGCCGGACAGCCTGTCGCTGAACAGCAGTTCATACAGCACCGGCACCATGCCGAGCGTAATCAACGTCCCGAGCAGCAGCCCGCCCATGATGGTGACGGCCATGCCGGTCCACAGCGTGCCGGCGAACAGCAGCAGCGGAACCAGGCCGGCGATGCAGGTCAGCTTGGTCATCACGATCGGCCGCAGGCGCGCCACGGCCGCCGCGACGACCGCTTCGCGGCGCGACTTGCCGGCCGCCAGCTCGACCTCGATACGCTCCAGCAGCAGCACCGCGTTGTTGACAATGATCCCGGCCAGCGACAGCAGGCCGAAGTTCGCCATGAAGCCCAACGGTTCGCGGGCGATGATCAGTGCGGGCCCGACGCCGATCATCGCGAACGGAATGATCCCGACGATCAGCAGCAGCTTGCGGAACGAGCCGAACTGCCAGATGAACAGCACCAGCATCGCAACCACCGCGTGCGGCAGATACTCGCCGAGCGCCACGTTGGCCTCGGTGGACTCCTCGATTTCGGCGCCCAGCTCGATCCGGTACCCCGGCGGCAACGCGATCCGGCCGACGGCCGGCGCGAGCTGATCGACCGCCTGCTGCGCGGTGCCGTGGGTATTGCGGCCCTTCACGGTGAGCGTGCGCATCAGGTCGCGGCGTCGAATCGTCGACGGCTCGGTATTCAACGTGACCGTCGCAACCGCGGACAGCGGAACCGGCGCGCCGCCCGCAGCCGGATGGATCAGCGTATTGGCGAGATCTTCCGGCCGCGCGCGCTCGGCTTGCGCGCCGCGCACGACCAACGGCACCAGCGTATCGCCGTCTCGCAACACCGACACGTTGACGCCGGTATACCGCGTGGCCAGCGCCGTCGAGATGTCCTCGCTGCTGACGCCCAGGCGCCGTGCCTTGTTCTGGTCGATCTCGACGTCGACACGCGGCACGCGCGGCCCCCAGTCGTCGTGAATCTGCACGATGCCCGGCTGGGTATGCAACGCTGCCTGGATCTTGCGGCCGATCTCGCGCAGCACGGCTTCGTCGGGACCGGACACGCGATACGCCACCGTGCCGGCGTCGTGGGCGCTGCGCGAGAAGCGTTTCGCATCGGTTCGCACTTCGGGATGGTGTTGCGTCATCCACGCCTGGGTTCGTGCGATCACGGCGTCGAGATCCTGCGGCTTCGCGACGCTGACCGTGACGTAGCCGATATGCGACGCAGGCAGCGGCGGATTGAGCACCAGGACGACACGCGGGCCGCCGTCGGCGACATAGCCGATGCTGGTCGTCACCTCGGGATTGCGCTTGCGATCGTCGAGCCAACGGCTCAGGTCGCGAACCACGTCGCGCGTGAGCCGCGCATCGCTCCCCGGCTGCAGCTCGAGTTCGACCTGGAACTGCGGCCGGTCGGAAGCGGGCAGGAACCCGGCCGGACGCGTGGCCAGGATCGCGAGCGCGCCGACCAGCAAGGCAGTCATCACGACCAGGAACCGCCCCTTGTGGTCGAGCACGCGGCGAATCAGGCGGGCATAGGCACCGTAGAAGCGGCTTTGCTTGACCGTCGCGTCGGCATCGTGCTCGTGCGCATCGCCTTCGCCGTGATGGCCGGATTTCAGGAAGAAATAGCAAAGCAGCGGCGTCACCGTCAGACAGAGCAGCCACGACCCGAGCAGCGACAGCGTGAGCACGACCACGAGCGGGCGCAGGTATTCGTTGGTGGCGGTGTCGCCGAAGAAGAACGGCGAGAACGCGAAGATGATGACCAGCGATGACGTCAGCAACGGGATCGCCAGCGTACGGCCTGCTTCGATGCACGCGTGACGGCGCTCCTCGCCCGCGGCGAGGCGGCGTTCGACGTCCTCCGCGATCACGATGCCGTTGTCGACCAGCAAGCCCAGCGCGATGATGATCGCGGCCATCGACACGATGTGCAGCTCGATGCCCAGCGAGCGCATCACGAGCAGCGTGGCCAGGATGGTCAGGGGCACGATGCCGCCCACCACGACGCCGGCGCGCCAGCCGAGGAACAGCACGACGACGATCATCACGATCACGATCGTCTCGATCATCACCTGGTTCATGCGGCCCATTTCCCGCTCGACCACGTCCGCCTGGAAGGTCACGTAGTCGAGCGAAAAACCGGCGGGCAACTGCTGCTTCAATTCGTCCAGACGCGCGCGCAGCGCCTGGCCGACCGCCTTCACGTTCTGGCCTTTGCGCATCGAGATGCCGAGGACGACCGCGTCTTCGCCGCGGAAGATCGCCGCAGACTCGGGCGGATCGACGGGCCGAACCTGCACCTGGGCGATGTCGCCCAGACGCACGGTGCCCTGCGCGGCTTCCGCGCGCGCGCCGGCCGGCGGCACGGTGAGCGTGAAATCCTGCAGCGCCTGCAGCGAGCGGATTTCGCCGGAGCTGACGACCGCGCTGTTCAGGCCCGACAGCACGAGCCGGCCGCCGGACTGCACGACGTTCTGCTTCTGCAGCTGTTGCATGACCGACGCGGCGGACAAATGCAGCCCCGCCATTCTGGCGCGGTCGAATTCGATATAGACGCGCTCCTCCTGCAGGCCATGAAAGCTGACGCCCTGCACGCCGGGCACGCGGTACAGCCCTTCGCGCAGCAGCTTCAGCGGTTCGCGCATCTCGCTCATCGAAAACCCCGGCGCGGTCACCGCGATGGACGCGATCGCCACGCGACCGAAGTCGTCGTCGATCTGCGGAGGCAGCGTGCCGGCCGGGAACAGCGGCACCGCTTCGTCGACCTTGGCGCGCATGCGCTGCAACACCGGCATCAGTGCATGCACGTCTTCCCGGAACGAAACCTGGAGGATCACGCTGCCGTCACGCACGGTGCTCGTGACGTGCTTCAGTTCGTTCAATTGGCGCAGGCGCTCCTCCACCGGCCGGGCGACGAGCTGCTCCATCCGCTCGGCCGGCATGCCGGGGTTCGCGACGAACACCAGCGCATCGCGAACGGTCGTGGAAGGCTCTTCCTGGGACGGGAACGTGAGGAAAGTGAACGCGCCGGTCACGAGAATCAGCAGCGCGACAAAGAAGGTGAGCCGGCTGGAATTGAGTGCGGCCTGGGTCAGCTTCACGAGCGCGCTCCCTGCAGAAGGGTCTGCGCCCGATACGTGACGACGGACTGGCCCTCGTTCAGGACGGCGGTCCCCGCGACCACGACCTGCTCGCCGGCGCGCAGGCCTTGCGTCACGGCGACCCGCCCATCCGGCAGCAGTTGCCCGCCCGTGCGGATCGCGCGGCGCTTCAGCGTCTGGCTGGCGCCGTCGATGACGAAGACGCTGCCTCGGCCGGCTTCCGTGCCGGCCATGACGGCCGTCGCCGGCAGCGTGATGTCATGCGCTTCACCGCGCGGCAGCGCCACGGACAGCACGCCGCCACTGCGCAGCCCGGAAGGGGTGCCCTGGACCCGGAAGATGGCTTGCACCAGCGAACCGTTGTCGCTCCGGCCGGACAGCCGTTCCATGGTCAGCGTCACGCGATCCGTGCCGCTGACCGCGTGGGCTTCGGCGCCGGGTGCAAGCGTCGCGGCGATCGTGTCCGGCAGCATCACGACGGCTTCCAGCGCGCGGCCGGCCTCCATCTGCAGCACGCTCTGGCCTGCGGCGACATCCACGAACGGCTGGACCTGACGCGCCACGATTTCGCCGTCGAACGGGGCCGTGATGCGCGTGAACGCGAGGTCGCGCCGGGCGCTCGCCACCGCGGCCTCCGCGACACCCAGCTGGCTCGCGGCCTGCTGATGCGATGCCTGTGCGGCCTGCAACGCGGGCGCGGAAATGATTCCGTCGCGGGCGAGTTCCTCCTGCTGACGCAGGTGGGTACGACGCTCGGCCAGGGTCGCGGCGGCGGCCGCACGATCGGCCGTCGCCCTGTCGAGCCGCCAGCGTGCCGGCGACTCGTCCAGGCGTGCGAGCACCTGCCCGGCCCGGACGCGATCGCCCACGTCGACCAGCATCGCGACGACGCGACCCGACGACTCGAAGCCGAGGTCGGTGCGCTGGCGCGCGCGCAGCGTCGCGACGAAGGTGTCGGCGTGCGCCTGGCCGGCACCGCCGGCCACTTCGACCTTGACGGGCCGCGGTACGTCGGCAACCGGCGCGGCGGAGGGCTGACATGCCGACAGCAGCGTTGCCGAGACGAGCGCGCAGAGTACCAGCCTGCCCGCTTGAGGCATGGAACGGGAATGCATCGTAAAACCTTCGAAATGAATGAGGGAGCTCAGGGAAGCTTGCGAATCGCGCTTTCCAGCGTGTCGCGCAACACTTGGCGCTGCTCCGGCGTAAACCGGTGCAGGTTGAGCACTTCGAGCAGGGCGATGCCGTCGAGGGCGACGACCAGCGCGAGCACCTGCCCCGCATCGGGGCCGCTTTGGGCAACCCGTGCATAGCTGCGCGAGTAGAAATCCCGCACGGGACCGGCCAGATGCGGATACGACGACGTGGCGGCCAGCAGGTTGGCCAGCAGCAGGCGGCGGTCTTCCGGCATGTCGAAGGTCAGCTTCGACAGCTCGGCCATCGACGACTTCAACGGCTTCGCGGCATCGTCCGCCTCACGCGTGTCACGTGCCTCCTGCGCCCGCAGGTCCAGCATGTCCAGTTCGCCGACCACCCGCTCGATCAGCGCAGCCAGCAAGTCGTCGCGCGTTTTGAAATGGTAGACAAGGCCTGCTTTCGTGACCTTCGCGGCAGCGGCCACGGCTTCAATGGTCAGGTTCTGGATACCCTGGCTGGCCACGAGCTCGGCCGCGGCATCGAGAAGACGGTCGCGCGAACTGCTGCGGCCGGCTCGTCGCTCGGAAGTCGACATGGTGCATCTCCTTGGGATTGAAACTAAACTATACGTACAGTATAGTTTCACGAACTCCATGTCAAGACTCAAGGTAAATCCATGACGACCGTTGTTTCCCGCCCTGTTTCCGCGCACCGAGCGCTGACCTGTCTTGCTCTTGCCGCGACACTCGCCCTCGGCGGCTGTGCGATCGCCCCGCCCAGCCACGTCGCCACGGCGCCCGCCGTTGCGGCGCCCTCGCAATGGGCCGAGACATCGCCCGGGAAGCAGGGCACCGTCGGCGACATGTGGTGGCGGGATTTCGGCGATCCGGTGCTCGATCGACTGGTGGACAGCGCGCTCGATGCCAATCGCGACCTGAAGATCGCCGCGGCGCGCCTCGCGCAGGCGCGCGCGCTCGGCGACAGCGCCGAGGCGGAGCGCCGCCCGCGGCTGGATGCGATGGCGCGCGGCGAGCGCGGACGCGAAAACAGCGTCGATCCGCGTGCGGAGCGCAGCGGCGTCGGCTTGCGTGCCGCGTGGGAAGTCGATCTGTTCGGGCGCGGTGCGTTGCTGGTGGACGCCGCACGGTCCGACAGCGCCGTCGCTCGCGAGGCGCTCCGTGCGACCCGCATTGCGCTGGCCGCGGACGTCAGTACCGCCTACTTCGAATTGCGCACGCTGGAGCGGCGCTCAGCGCTCAAGCGCGAGGCGCTCGAGGTTGCGCAAAGGCAGGCGGTCGTGGCGGAGCGCAAATTCGCCGCGGGCCAGGTGACGGCGCTGGACGTCGAACGCTGGCGTGCCGAACTGGCGCAGGAACAGGCGTCGCTTGCCCAGCTCGACGGCGAACACCGGGTACGCTTGCATCAGCTCGCGCTGCTCGTCGGCAGCCCCCAGGCGCCCGAGCTCGGCGCGCAAGCCGTGCCGGCCGCACTGCCCGCGCCGCCCGCGACGGTGTTGCCCGCCACGCTGCTCGAGCGCAGGCCCGACGTGCAGCGTCAGGCGCGCGCACTCGACGCCGCGCTCGCCCGTGCCGGCGCCGCCCGGAAAGAGGTCTATCCGCGCCTTCAGATCGAGTGGGCGGGGACGAAGGAAAGGCTGGCCGCGGTCGGCGATGGCGCCGCGCCTCGCGTGGCCGTCGGCTATGGCGTGTCGGTGACGCTGCCCATCCTCGACGGTGGCCGGATTCGCGCCAACGTCGCGGTACACGATGCGCGCGCGCAGGAAGCGATGGCCGAATACGAAAAGGCCATGCTGGCGGCGCTCGTCGACGTCGAGACGAGCCTGGCCCGGTGGTCCGCATCGGATCGCTCGATGCAGGAGTGGCAACGCGCCGAGGCGGCCGGAAAGGTCGCCGCACACAATGCGGCCAGACTGTATGACGCAGGCCAGGCCGATATGAGCGATGTGCTCGCCGCGCGCCACGCGCACCTGCGGTCCCGCGACGCGCTGGAAACGGCAATCGGCGCGCAATGGGAAGCCGCGGTCGGCCTGCGCCGCACCTTTGCCGGGGCCGTCTAGGCGGCCCGGCCGACGCGGCCGCGACGCTTGCGTACCGGCGACGCGTGGTGGGGCACCCGCGTCGGCGCGAAGCGTCCGCGTTGCTACCGCACACCTCACTCACTTCCCATGCCGAAGTTCGCCACCCACCGGCGCGGAAGCCGAAGAAGCCGCCGACGGCGCATTCATGTACGCCGGCGCCGCCTTCGTCTTCTGCCGGACGCCCGGCGGTGGCGCGACCGGGCGCCGCTCCATGTCGGCCAGCATCTGCCCGCACGGCAACGGGCGGCTGCGCCCCGGCTGCAGCAACGCGAGCAGACTGGCGAGCGGGTTCAGCAAGCCCAGCCCGACCGCGGCCCCGCCCCGCGCGATCAGCGCGCCCGCCTTCACCCCGACGTGCGGTTGCTTGAACGATCCGGTGACGTACAGCGGCGAGCGTAGCGATATCACCCGGAATCCCTTGGTATGCGGATGGATCGTCAGGTTCATGGTCTCGTCCCGCAGGTTCACGTTGCCGTCCATTGCGATCACCGCATCCTCGGTGTCGAGCGCGAATACGCGCGAGTCGAGCACGCCGTTGGTGGCCACGAAGTCGGCCACGCCGCAGTTGATCTTCACGTCGCGTGTGCCGAACAGTTTCTCGTACACCACGTTGGCGACGTTCAGCCCCGCGGCTTCCATCAGCAAGAGGCTCACCGTGCCGTCGGTCACCAACGTCTTCACCTCGCCGTTGGAAGTCGCGGCAAGCGCCGCCGGCGAATTGCCGGTGGCCGACAACGCGGCATCGCCGTTGACCTCGCCGAGCGCCGTTTGCATCACCGGGAAGGTCGGGAACAGTTGCTTGAGTTTCAGATGCCGCGCCTGCAGCGAGAACCGCCCTTTGAGCGGTACGCCGCTGCCGTCCAGGTGGATGTTCGACGCGAGCGTCCCGCCCGCGACACCGAAGTTCAGCGGGTTGAGCGTCAGCACGCCGTCCTGCATCACGATATGGGTCGACAGGTCGGTGATCGGCAGGCTCGCGGTCTTGACGATGCGCCGACCGGTGAATCGAACGTCGGCATCGATCTTCTTCCAGCGGTCCGTGCGAAATGTCTCGACCGGCAACGCCTTGTTCGCGGGCTGGGTGGGCGCGGCCCCCCGCCGCGCCTTGCTGGCATTCGTGTCGGCGCCGATGAGCGGCGCGAGGTCGGAGAACTGCAGCAGCCTCGACTCCAGCGTGCCGGACAACAACGGCCTCGGTTCGCGCGACACGTACACCAGCGTGCCGCCGAGATCGCTGCCGCCGACGCGTCCCGTGAAGTTCTCGTACTTGAAGACGTTCCCGGACGCCCGGAACTGGCCGACCAGCCGGCCGTCGGTCGCATAGGGCGAGGTTTCGGGCAGGGTGATGCCCGTGACGTCATACAGCTTGGCCATGCTGGTGCCCGCAAGCCACAGCCGGAGATCGACCGCGGCCAGGTGAGACGGGTCCGTCAGCGTGCCGACGAGCGCCAGGTGCGTATCGCCGAAGCGCAAATCGGCCTGAACCGGAAACGGACGTTGCGCGCCCCGCACATCCAGCAAATTGCCGATCTTGCCCGTGCCGGCGACCTTGCCCTTCTTGTAGGTTCCCTTGACGGACCAGCCAATCGTGTAAGTGCCGACGCCGGTGGAGGCCGCGGGCGCCGAGGCCGCCGCGCCCGATGCGGCCGCTGCGGGGGCGTTCGATACCGCCGCCGGGCCTGACGCAGCCGGGGCGATCGCGGTGCCGGAAGTCGTCGCCGCAGCATGCGAAGCAGCGGCCAGGGCTTGCGAAGCCGCTGCCGATGCGCGTGACGCCGCTTCGGCACCCGATGCAGGCACCACCGGTTGCGCCGCACCCGCGTGCGCCTGGGCCGCGAGCTTCTTCTGACCCGCCGGGCCGACGGCCCGTGCCGATTCGTGGTGCGCCAACGCCTCTTGCTGTTTCATCACCGCGTCGAACGGGATCGGCTGGCCAAGCGTGTCGATCACCGCGCTCAGGTCGAACTGCTTCTGCTGGTCGTAGTACCCGAGATTGCCTTGGGCAAACGCGATCTCATGCAGGTCGAGCGCCCATCGGCCCGACTGGGCGGGCTGCTTGAACTTGAACGTCCAGTTGGCTCGCCCGTCCTTCAGGCGCTCGAGGTCGACGGACGGATTGACCAGATCGATTGCCGGAATCACGATGCGGCGCGCCATCAGCGGCAGCGCCTCGACCTCGAAACTGATCGCATCCAGCGTGACGAAATACTTCGTGCGCGCCCAGTCGGGGTTGGCGATCGTGACATTACGTGCGACGAATCGTGGCCAGGGCACCCATGCGCGCCAGCCGTGCTCGCTCGCGGGCCGACGCCACCCGACCTGCAGGTCGCCGTTGATGGCGAACTGCCGTCCGATCGCGTCCGACACCTTGTCATCGATCCAGGGCCGGGCTCGATTCCAGTCGAACGTCACGATGACGATCACCAGCGCGGCAAGCGCCAGGGTGACGCTCACGGCAAGCCACGCGGCCGCCTTGCCGACGCTGTGGCCGATGTGCATTGCTCACTCCCCCAGTTTGCTGCCCGGTATCCAGCAAGGCGCGTTCCTGCATACACGCGCCTTCCGCCGGATGGCGTGCGGGAAGTCGAAAATGGGGTTCGCACGACTTTTCAGTCGTCGCTCTTCGCAGTAATGTTCCGGATCGACTGCTCCCCTGCCGCGCGCTGCGGGGGCAGTGGCAAGCTTGTCCGGCGCGAGAAGCGGGCGCCTGCCGCAGCGCTTCCCGCATCCACGGGATGTCGATCGGGAGGATCAATGGATCGTCGCCATTTCCTCAAGTCGTCGGCTTTTTTTACCATTGCGGCCGCCGCCGCCGTCACGCACGACGTTTCACCGGCGGCCCTGCCGGGCAGCCCTGCGCGCAAGAACCTCCATCGATTCCCGCAAGGTGTTGCAAGCGGTGATCCGCGCGATCACTCCATCGTGTTCTGGACGCGATGCGTTCCGGTATCCAGCGGCGTGCAGCACGACGCAAAAGGCGCCGCGCGCGCAGTACCGCTACGACTCGAAGTATCGACGCGGGCGGATTTCTCGACGCTCGTCGCCCGCGTCCCGTTGCGGGCGCTGGCCATCCACGACTTCACCGTGCGCGCGAAGGTGACGGCCTTCACGCCGAAGACCACCTACCACTACAGGTTCGTCGCCGGCGACGACGTCAGCATGACGGGTGTCGCGCGCACCGCGCCGGCGGCAAACGAGGCCAACGAACGGGTTCGCTTCGCGTGGCTCACCTGCCAGGACTGGAGCGTCAACCACTGGCAAGCGATGACGCTGCTGGCCGACGAGCGCGACCTCGATTTCGTCGTGCACGTGGGCGACTACATCTATGAAACGGTCGGGACCGCTCCCCCCGGCCGCGCCGAGCCGGCGCATCCTCCGCTGCACCTGAGCGGCGGCAAGCTGCTCGCGGACGGCCGCGCGTATGCCGAGACGCTCGAAGACTACCGGACGCTCTATCGCACCTATCGAACCGATCCGCGCCTGCAGACGCTGCACCAGCGCCTGCCGATGATCGCGATCTGGGACGACCACGAATTTTCCGACGACTGCTGGCAGGACCATCAGGTCTACACCAACGAGGAGCGGCAGGAAACCGGGCGGCGCCGCAGCGCCAGTCGCGCGTGGGCGGAATACATGCCGGTGGATTGGGACGATGTGCGCTTCGAGCCGGACAATCCGTCGTACACGAACATTCGCATCTACCGCGATTTTCGTTTCGGCATGCTGATGCATCTGGTGATGACGGACGAGCGGCTGTATCGCGACGACCACGTCGTGAGCGAAGCCGCTGTCGCACGAGCGCACGGGCACGACCCGGTGCATGGGGACGACGCAGCCGGCTCGCGCTACTTCGTCAAGCAGGACGTGCTGCAACGCGACGAGGCGCGCGACACCCGGCAGCTCGGCCGCCCGCCGTCGATGCTCGGTCCGGAACAGACACGATGGTGGAAAACCTTGATGAAGGACTCGCCGGCCACCTGGAAGGTATGGGGCAACGAAGTGATGTTGAACCGTCTGTGGTTCGTGATGCCGGGCGCACCCGGGACACCGGCGGCCCGCCTCGTGGTGGATTGCGACGCATGGGACGGCTATCCCGCGCACAAGCACGAACTGCTCGCTTACTTGCGGGAGCACGGGATCCGTAACGTCGTGGCGATCACCGGAGACCTGCATGCCTTTCAGGGCGGCGTCGTGCGCGACGATCCCGATCCCGCGACGGGGGTGCCGGTCATCGTCGATTTCGTCTGCGCCGGCATCAGCAGCATGTCCTTCTACACCTACCTGAAAGCCGCGTGGAACGGGACACCACTCGCGTCGATCGTGGCGACCTCGGCCCGACTCGACCGCTTCCTGATGGCGAACAACCCCGATCTGTGCCACGCCGACCACGACGCGCAGGGTTATGCATCGGCCACCGTCACACCGGAATCCTTTTCCGTCACGTTCAACAAGGTGAAGCCGTTGAACCCGGACGGCACCGCGCCCGCGGATGCACTGCTTGGCCGCACGCGATTGACGGTGCCCAGGGATTCAGTCGAGGTACGCGTCGACCCTGTGTAGACGCCGACGCGGCGCGTCAGTGGAAATGTCCGCCGAAAAGCCCAAGCAATCCAATGACGATGAGGTAGATTGCGACGATGTAGTTCAGCAGGCGCGGTACCACCAGGATGAGAATCCCGGCGATCAGCGAGACCAACGGGCTCCAGTTCGTGAATGTGTGCATGGCGTTGCCCTCATGACAATAGATCGCGAAATCGCTGGGTGAAGCGCCTCGCCGAAACACGACGGGCATGTGTCGTGCAGCGTTTCATTGCGGGGCGGAGCGATTTCCGTGCCTGGCTCAGCGCGCGAGCTCCTGTGAAAATACCGGCATGCGTTCGAGCCATGGCGCTCGCGCATCTCTCACGGCGCTTCGTCGTGCAGAAGCCGTCACGCGTCGCGATGCCGGGACAGAATTGACAAGGGCTTGAAAAATCGTCCGCGGATCCTGCGTCGGTCGCCGCGCAGCGGCGCCGGGGAAGGATGTCGATCGTGGCGCACGCAACGGCACGGGATGCGACTCCGTACGCGAACGCTTATGACGAGCAAGCAGCTTGCGTGCCCGATCGCCTGGTTCGCGCCACACCGGGCCCGTATGCGCGAGCCCGAGCGTAAGACTGAACGTGTCGAGGAACGTCGTCGCCGGCGTGGCCATTCGATTCCGAATCACGTCTCGCCACACCGCGTCAGGCGTGATCACAACTTTCGCATGCACGCCGGAACGACCGCTCTCCTTTCATCCGCTACACCATTCAAACGCGACGGGTTAACCATGATCGACCGTCGAAAAACGCCATGTTAACTTCCTCGATCATAAGACTTGGTCAATTGACCTGATTCGTCGCGAATACTCCGGCTCACCGGAAAACCCGGCGAATGCGTCCATGTCTGTCGCTTCCGGGATCATGTACTGGACGACCCGGAGGTCGCGACAACGTCGGGAACACCGTGCGTGCTCCGTCAACGGGCGTGGCAGGAACGTATAGCAGAAAGCGAAGGCATACGCAGTCAAATGACTCAGTCAAAAATTCGACTTGAGGTCTGGATCACCACCCGAATCAGAACGTGACGCCGCGTCTGATTTACCCGTCCACGCAACTTTGAGGCAAACATGAACGCCAATATTCAGAACATTCAGGACGCGCTCCCCACCGTCCCCAAACAGACCAGCGCGCAAGAGATCGTGTCGCTCATGAATCAATATGGTGGAGTCCGGATCAAGAATTATCTGACCCGGGAGCAGGTCGCGAACATCAATCGCGAGGTCGATGCGCCGCTCGAGCGGCTTCGCGAAGGGTCGTCGCACGACAACGAACTGATCAAGGAATTCCACGGCACCTATACGAAGCGCCTGACGAACATGGTCACGCACAGCAAGACGTTCGGGGATGTTCTGGATGACGAACTCTTTCATGAACTCGGCGAGGTGCTCTACCGTGAAGAGTCCGGCGACTGGTGGCTTTCGACCGCGCAGGTCATCGACATCGGCCCGGGTAACACGGCACAGATGCTGCATCGCGATGTCGGAAATTTTCCGCCCCTGTGCGCGCTCGGCGTCAACGGGCCTACGGTATTCACCAACCTCATGATTGCGCTGACGCGCTTCACCGAGGAAAACGGCGCCACCCGAATCATTCCGGGAAGCCAGAACTGGGACGAGGATTACTTCAACAGCAAGGGCACGCCCGACATGACCATTGCAGCCGAGATGGACGCCGGCGACGCATTGCTGTTCAGCGGCAAGGTGATCCACGGTGGCGGCGCGAACGTGACGAAGAACGAGCGCCGGCGTGGGCTCACGATTCCGATGCAACCGTCCTACCTGACGCCGGAGGAAGCGTATCCCTTCATCGTCGAGATGGACACCGTACGACGCCTGTCGAAACGCGTTCAGCGAATCATCGGCTTCCGCTCGCAATATCCGGCCGGCACGCCGGGCCTGTGGCAAGTCGACTACGACGATATCGCGACGCATCTTGGCCTCTGAGCCACGAACAGACGCCTGCATCCGTCCGGGAGGGGGATCCCCCTCCACGGATTCCGTGATGCGCATGCGCGGGCCACGACAGCATCATCGCCAGCGAAACACCCCATGAAGATCGACCTGACGAATCGCGTTGCGATCTTGAGAACAATGCGGGGATTGCGCGCCTTTCCGGGGATGGCCCTCAAGAATCGACTTTCTATTGCACCTCATCCAACTCAGGAGCGTGATCATGGTGAAGCGTTTATTTGTCGCAATCTCCCTCGTTGCCGGGTTACTTCTCGTACTCAGCCCGGGATTCATGGTTCTCTACCATATCGAGCACTACGACTCGAGCCAATAGGCGCCATCCGGAAAGATCGAACATGCGGGCGTAGCCTCGTGCGCGGATCGTGTCGAACGCGATCCGCGTAGCGCACTGCTCGTGCTTCGGATGCTCCGACTGCATGGACCCGTCTGCCCCTGCCATGCGCGCACCGTGCGCCTGGACACGCCTGTACACACCGCTGTCTCCCGCGGCGAAATCTTCTCGCGGAAGTCCACCGCCGCCGCCGCCTCGCCTCCTCCCCCATCGCCGTGGCATGCCCGGCATGACATTGATCCACTGCCGCGAAGCACTAGTGGAAAACGCCAATTTCAGTCTGGACGACATTTATGGACACTAGACTCGGTCAAATGACCAAGTCTCGTGAAGCGACGACAGGCACCCAGGCGCGTAACGCAGCGTGGCTGCATTCGCGAAGCGAGGTTGGTCGGCGCGTCGATCCAACAACGAGACGCGAGATTTCGGATGCGGCATTCCCCAACATTCCATGGGTTCAAATACCAGGTCAAATGACTCAGTCAAAAGACTTGATATCGGGTCTGACGTTCCGTAAACGAATTTTTCACAAGGAGTCGAGCATGGACAGGCTGGCAAGGAAGAACGAGTGGTTCGCAAGAGCCGAAAAGGTCATCCCGGGCGGGATGTACGGTCACCAGAGCGTCAAGTATTTGACGGAAGATTTCCCGCTGTACTTCGCGAAAGCGAAAGGGTCCCATCTCTGGGACGTCGACGGCAACCAGTACATCGACTACGTATGTGGCTACGGCACGAACCTGTTCGGCTACGGCAACGAGCGGATCGAGCAAGCCGCGGCCCTCCAGTTGCAGAAGATCGACACGGCGACGGGCCCCAGCGAGGTGATGGTTCAGCTTGCCGAGGCGCTCACTCAACAGGTCAGCCACGCCGATTGGGCGATGTTCTGCAAGAACGGCTCGGACGCTACCTCGATGGCCATGGTGATCTCGCGCGCGTATCGCGAGAAGCGGAAGATTCTCGTGGCGCGCGGCACGTACCATGGTGCGTCGCCGTGGAACGTGCCCTATATGACGGGGATTACCAAGGAAGACCGCGCTCACGTCGTCTACTTCGAGTACAACGATCTCGAGAGCCTCAATGCCGCCGTCAAGAGCGTCGACGGTGACGTAGCGGCCATCTACGCGACGCCGTTCCGGCACGAAGTGCTCTACGATCAGTTTTTCCCGTCGATCGAGTACGCGAAGGAATGCCGTCGCCTCGCGGACGAGCAGGAAGCGCTTCTGGTCGTCGACGAGGTCCGCACGGGGCTGCGCCTGTCGCGTGATTGCTCGTGGTCGGACTGGGGCGTGCACCCGGACCTCAGCTGCTGGGGCAAGGCCATCGGCGGCGGCTATGCGATCGCGGCGGTGCTCGGTTCGGACAAGGCACGAGAGGCCGCGACGAACATTTTCGTCACGGGCTCCTACTGGCTCTCGGCCGTGCCGATGGCCGCGGCCATCGAAACGCTGCGCCTGGTACGAGAAACGGACTACCTCGAACACACCAGGCGGTTGGCGGACACGCTGCGCGCGGGCCTCGCCGAGCAAGCCGAGCGGCATGGCTTCGAACTCAAGCAGACCGGGCCGAGCGTCATGCCCCAGATGCTGTTCGCGGGTGACGACGAGCTCGTGTCGCGCGGGCGGGCGTGGACGTCGGAAGTCATCAAGAACGGCGCCTATCTCCACCCGTGGCACAACATGTTCTTCACGGCGAGCCATACCGACGAAGACATCGCGCGTACGCTCGAGGCGACCGAAACGGCGTTTGGCGCGATCAAGCAGAAGGCGGTGGCAGTGAGCCGCCTGGATATCCTGGACACCGTGCAGCGTTGATGCCGGATGCTGGATGAGCCTTCGGCCTGCGGCCGAAGGCTGTATTGCCGAGCGCATTCGTCCGGCGTCAAAACCCTGAGCGGCCGCGCGGGCAATCGATACGCCCGGCCTCAGGCCAGGCTCGATCCACTCCCGAACCGCGTCTTCGTCAAGTTCCAGTCGGTCTTCCCGCCCGCGGCCCACCGGCATTCTGCTTCTAAGGTCTTGTTGCTTCGTCGTCAAGGCCCGAGTGCATCGGTCCACGCGGACACTTTGTCTCAGACCTTCTTGCCCTCGTAGACCAGGTTCGGTCGTCGACGACTCGGTCAGTCGCCGGCGCGGAAGATCGCCGGTTGAACGTTGGTGAAGTTCCGCACATCGCCGACCACCTCGGCTGTTCTGGCCGAAGCCAGCGCGGCGTCGATTCCAGCCTGATCGCTGAAACGCAATAGCGTGACGCAGGCAAAAGGCTGCGGACCCGGCGCCGGAAACAGCACCTCCACCGACTGCAGCCCACATTCGCCCCACGCCGCCCGTACGAGCGACGCGTGGGTGGCGAGATAGTACTCGCGGTCAAATTCCATACCCGCTACAGCGGGATAACTCACGATCAAGGTAGCCATATCCGATCTCTCGCATGAAGAATCAAATACATTCCCGCAGGAACGCGACAATTACTGCGGCTTTCGCTCCAGGCGACCAAGGGTATAACCTCGAATCAGATTCCCTTCCTTTTCCTGCACCCGTTCCAGCGCACAATAGGCGTAATACAACGAGACTGACATATAAGACCAAGAAAGCAATGCAAATATATAGAAAATCATATGGTCGCCGTCGCCAGGGATAGGGTAAAAGTCGTAGACGCTCGCAATAATCTGCGTGGATACGAGTGTCAGGATCACACCCGCAGCATTACGATACTCTCCGGCATTCGCCAGTTTCTTGACAACGTAAATGAGGTAAAGCGAGAACAACGACCACATCACCAGATAGAAATACGGCTTGGGCCCAACCATGAAATCCGCGGTCCACAAAATAACCGTCCCCACCAGCGCCCCCACCGCATACGCCACGTCGCCGACCATCGATGGTTTATATCGATGCGTAACCGACATCATGCCCGCAACGATGATGATCGGCACGCCGAAGCCTCTTGAAAAGGCGTCGCAGAAAAGCGAGATACTGAAAAAGATCGCCTTGCCGGTCAAGGCATTGATCATCAAATTCGTTGCCGAGAACGTCACGACCAGCGACTCGAATCCGAGAAGGCCGTTGCGCTTCCCGAAATACTTCACGCCACAAATGAACGAGGTCACGATCAACGCGAGATCAGCCAGGCAATAAAGATAGAATTTGAGTTCCATGAAAAAACTCCGTGATCGTCGAGATATTTGTCTGCCGCCATGTTCGTCATCCACGTTCACGGCAGTTTTTTGCGCTGCCTGTCGACGCGAGAGGACGCTTCCGGGAGATGCCTGCTCCGCACCGGCATGTCAGGCATGCTGGCGCCGCCCAGGTACCGGTGCGGTCAGTGCGGCCACGCTCGGTTGATCGCTTCGCCGCGCACGTCAGGCGACCGCGGCTTCGGCATGTTTTGCCTTGAACTGCCGGATCGCCACGCTGGCCAGAAACATCGGCACCACCAGCAACCCGACGGAGAGCCAGCCGACCGCGCGCAAACCGGCCACGCTGAACACCGTGCCGGCAATCGCGGGGCCCACTGCCAGGCCAAGATTGATTGCCGACGCACAGGTCGCGGTGCTTCTTCCGCTGGCATCCATTTGTGAAAGTGCCGCCACCATATAAGGAGCCACCAGCGTGGCGCCGGCACTGACGAGCGCCGTCGACACGAGAAACGCCCACTTGCCGCCCACGCAATACATGCCCAGGCTGCATGCGATCAACAGCGCGAGTCCAAGGGCGATCGGCTTGAACAGACCCAAGCGATCGCCCAGCCAGTTGACCGCCACCCCCACCGGCAACTGGAGGGCCGCATTGAGCATGAACAGCATGCCGAGTTGCTCCGCTTCGACGCCCCGGGTTGCAGCGACCTCAGCGGCAAATCCCATGAGGGCCGTCTGCGAGACGTAGATGAAGAATGCGCTGATCAGCATCCCTCGGACGTCACTGGATTTGATGGCGTCCTTCGCGACCGCTTCCTCGCTTGCGTTGACGGCGGGATGCATGAACGCGCCGAAAAACAGCGCCGCAACGACCACGGCGAGCTGGACGGCATCCACCCCGATATGACCCATCTTCACATTCAGGATCGGTACGACGTACATCGCACAGGAAAATATGATGGCCATCGCAACGGCGACTTGCGCCGCGACCTTCTCCGGATGCTTGACGTGTGCAATCACCCCATACGCGCACACGCAGCTGACGCCCAACGCGGCGCCGAGAACCAGCTTCGCGGCGACGAATACATGGAAATTATGTGAAAACATCGCACACGTCGACAGGACGGCAAGCGCTGCCGCAGCGAGCGCGCCCGTCCGCTTGTTCAACGTCGCCGTGTGACGACCGAAAACGATGATGGAAAGCGAAAGACAGAGCAGCACCGCGGACGCGAGCCAACCCGCGGTGCTTTCGGACAGCCCGAACCGGGCCATCGATTCCTCGATGCTGAATGGGAGCAGGTAGGTGGGCGTCCAGACCACGGCTCCTGTATAAAGCAGCGCGATTTTTCGGATTCCCTTGATTTCGACACTCACGATCGACTCCTTGTCGTTTGCACGAATGCGAGATCGCGACGAGGCATCGAATCGCCCTCTTGCTCGCATTCATACCGGCACTGTTTCGAAGACTGCTGCATCCAACCGAAAAATCGCGCTATCGGAACGGCTCGCTGTGCACCGATCCAGGCATCCCGTCGAGCGACCGCGATGCCTCCAGATGATGGAATCGCCCGATTTCCACGTGAAAACCGGGCCAGGATTCCATCACCCATCCCGTCCGTTAATCGAAATGCCCGACCTCGAGGAAATCCTTCATCTTCAACAGGTCGTTCGGATCCGACATTTGACCGTTGCGCTCGACGAAGCCGGCAAAGGTCGTGCCGTACGTCCAGCCGAGCAGGCGCTGCAGCTCTTCCGGATAGCGCTTCACGCGTTCAATCGGCAGCGTGAGGTACTGGTTTTCTTCCTGCCGGAGGATCGCCAGGTCATACGACATCGTCAGGCCGGTGCGCGGGGCATCGCTGGTGTTCTTGCCGCCGCCGTGATAGGTGGAGCCGATGAAGAACAGCGCATCGCCGGCCGACATGGTCGCGGGAATGGCTTCCTCCTGCGTCGGCATGCGCTCGTCGTCCCACTTGTGGCTACCCGGGATGACGAGCGTGGCGCCGTTTTCCGCCGTGAAGTCCGATACGGCCACCATCACCTGGAACCGGGCCTCGCGCCCATAGTTCGGGTGCCGCCAGAGCCATACGGAATCGTCACGATGCAACGGCTGAAGGCCCTGACCCGGCAGGATCTGGATCGCTTGCGTCACCCCCACCTGAATATCGGGCGCGACATCGACCTGGTTTTCGCCGCTCCAGATCTTGATCGGCGTCTGCAGGATGCTGCGCGCCGCGCCCAGATAGAGCGGGTGCAACGCAACCTCGGCCATCCAGTCGGTACGCGCGAAGAGGCGCGAGACGCGACGCGTCTGTGTCCCGGCGAAGTAATCGTCTACTCCGTTCGGAGCCGACTCGAGCGTGTCGAAGAGCGTACGCTGGATTCGCGCGAGCAAATCGGAATCGAGAAAGTTCTTGACGATCGCTCCACCATCCTGCCTGACCGCATTGGCAAGATCTTCAGGAGTGCTACCACTTGAAAGGCGCTGCAACGACATGATGATTCCTCCAACAAATTGTCAATGATTGAAGAGTGCGGCGTACCCTCGGTCACCACTGCCTTCTGCAATGGATGACAGGATTCGCTCGCGTAGCGCCTTCAGGATTCGCGGCGGCTGCCCGATATCTTCCTGCGCCTGCTGAAACAGTTCGGTTGCTCGTGCGTAGATGTCGAGGTCCGCTCCGCGCGGTTGATAGTCGGACGCCGCCACGAATTCGAACAGACCTTCGATGAAGTGAGTCTGACCGGCGAGATAGGTTGGAATCAGGTCGCGAATCTCGTCGATCGAAATGCCCGAGTTCACCACGAATCTGAGACCTTCCAGGAAGGCCGCGCCCGCCCCAAAAACGAACGTGCCCGTCAACCCGGCATCGAGCACGTTCGGCACGTCGGGGCGTGCACTGACGTAGGTGGATTGCGGAGCAATCTTCCGGAGCAGCGGCTCCACTTCGCTCCAGATCTTCTCGTCGCCGCCAAACAGGATGACGGCGTTCTCGCGGCCGATATCCGGCGGGAAGCACTGGATCGTTCCGCTGATGAATTTTGCGCCGGCGCCACGCACGATTTGATCCAGTTTCTGGACTTCGGACGGGCGCCCCGTGGCCAGATTGACCACCGTTTTCCCTTTCAGGCGCTCGCCCAGCGCCTCGAAGTCCGCCGCGAGGTCAACCGGCGTTGCCGTCACGACGACGATGACGTCCGCCTCATCAAGGGCGGAGGTGGCACGCTCGGCAACCCGGGCGCCCAGTTCGCGCAGAGGCTGCGCCTTTTCAGCCTTCCTGTTCCAGACGACGACTTCCGCACCGTCGTCAATCAGGGTGGCGGCAATGGCGGACCCCATCACGCCCAGGCCCAGGACAGCAATCACATTGCTCATTCGTATTCCCTATCGTTGTCGTTGACCACACTACCGAGAAATATCCTTCGTTCAAGTCAACCATACGATTCATTTGACTTGGTCATACGACTATCAAGCAAGCCGTATGCCAATCGGATCCAGGTGTTCGCGCTTCGTGAAGTGCGGCTGACGCGCGCGGTCGTGATGCGCATGCCCCGGCGCGGGGAATTCGCCGCACCAAGTGATGCTCGGCGTCACGATAGCGGTGCAGACAAGTTGACTTGATCAAATGACCACGAATCTACAGGCACGAGTCTTATGCTTCGACAGGACATTGGGAATACGGAGTTTCCATTAGCCTCGTCATGAAGGCACCGTACGCGCCAACGCAGTGGCATCCCTTCCACGACACGCACGGCTGCCTTATCGTGCACGTGCGACGATCACCGTCCCTGCGCCTCTCTGCAACGGCCTCATCGAAGCAGGAACGCGAGCGCCGCTCGACGAGCGGAGCACCGCTTGATGCCCGGGCCGATCCACGATGTGCGAGTCCGTCTTCTGGTTCAGCGAGCCTGCCGCCGAGTCGCATCGCTGCCGCGAGGTTCGTCCGGCGCCGCGGCGCATCGACGCCGTCACCATGCCCGGCACGTACCTGCGAACGGCACGTCTCACGACGCCATGGCGGCGCAATATCCGTGCGGGACAATGCCTTGTGTTGCTTGCGAAATGCCGCCCATCGTCATGCTAATATCCGAGGATTCGACTACCCTGCGCGGGTAGCGCCTTTGGACGAAGACATAAAACGGAGCGCTGGCCTATGCAGCGAGTACGGGCTGAAGTCCGCCGCCAGGACCTCGTCGCGGCGACTGTCGCGGTGATTGCAGAGCACGGTGTGAAGGGTGCCACGACCCGTCGCATCGCCGAGGCTGCAGGATGCCCACTGGCGTCCCTGCACTACGTGTTTCACTCAAAGGACGAGCTGCTGTTCGCCGTCTACGAGTCCCTGATCGACTTGATCCGCTCGGATAGCCCCGAGCCTCCGGAGCACGGCACCCTGTCGGACCTGGCGGAGTTCAACCTGCGCTCCGTCATGACCTGGTTCGAAGCCAACCCGACATACGCGAAGACCCAGTCGGAGTTGTATACGTGGGCGCTCAGACACCAGCCCGACATGGCCACTGGCGCGCTTCGCATCTCCCAGGAAGGTGCCCGCGCCAATCTGGCGACCGCCGAGCCGCGTGCAGATGCCAAGGTGCTGGACGCCATCGCGCGGCTGACCATCGTCCTGATCGACGGTTTGCTCTTCTCGTGGTTTGCCCAGGAAGATTCGAAGCGTCTGGCAACCGATGTCGACCACGCCTGCAAGATGCTGGCCGCCTACGCAACGACACTGTCGGACGCCCGCCCTGCCGCCAAGACCCCTCGCAAGTCGGTACGGAAGCACTAAGCCGCTGCCACCTGCCCGGTGCACTGGCTCCCCCGGTGCCCACAAAGCGGTAGCGTCGCCGCTTCAATTGACCGCTCGGCTCGCGGCGCATGACGTTTGCAATTTCGCCCATGCGCCGCCCTGCGCGCACGCTCTGCCCGAAGGTGCTTTCAGCAACCGTTTCTCGCGTCCGACCGCGACACGTGCGACGTGAAGTCACCGGCGCCGCCGAGCATCCACATCGGCCGCGGCCAAGCACCCTGCTTCCATTCGCCTGAAAACCTGACGCTCCCGGCAGGCCGCCCTCGGTCTTGCGTTGCAGTGCTCGCGCTCACGGGTTTACCTCCATCGACAGCGCATCCTTGTCTGCTTAACGTTGACCGATCAAATGATCAAGTCATTCGATCTGATTTTCCAGAATCAGCTGAAACAAGCGAACTGAACATTCAGGGCACCCGCGGCCCGCCCCATTCATGGACAAACTTTCAAGAAGCCGACATAATTCACGATCGTTATGGTCACTTGACCATGTATCACGGATAAACACTACACCTGTGTACGACGTGAACGGAAGTGGATTTTCGGGTACCGGAGTTTACCAATGACAAGAGTTCGCGCTGCGTTGCGGCGACAGGATTTTGTTGACGCTGCCGTTGAAGTCATCGCCGCGCACGGCGTCGCTGGAGCCACCACGCGGCGAATCGCCGAAGCCGCATGCTGCCCACTGGCATCGCTGCATTATGTATTCCATACCAAGGACGATCTGTTCGACGCGGTTTACGAATCCCTGTTCGACCTTCTCGGCGCGAATGCCCTCGCTGACAGGGAATTTCATTCTTTCGGCGAACTCGCCGGATGGCAGCTGCGCAAGAATGTCGAATGGCTCGTGCAGCATCCGTCGTACGCCCGAGCCCAGTCTGAACTGATCCAGTGGGCAGAGCGCCATCGCCCCGAATTCGCGTTGAAGACCTATGTCCAGACCATCGAGCGAACGATCGCTTACCTCGGCAAGTGCGCGCCGCAAGTCAGCCATGACGCGATTGAATCCGTCGCAAGAATGAGCATCATCCTGATCGATGGATTGCTGAACAGTTGGCAAGGCGACACGAATATCCGCGAGCTCAGGGCGAACCTGGATAGTGTAAGTTCAGCGTTGGAGGCGTTTGCCGCCTCCCTCTCGAGCTCGACGGTACAGGCTTGAGCGTCGACGCGGCGTGCCATTGTGCCCATCGCCGGCAACCCGACAGAGCCCGTCAGCGCGACGCCTCATGGCTGGCTTCGATGTTGCCGCCTTTCCGTAGACGGACGTCCGCATACCGCCGGACGCCCGTCGTCGATTCCCGCTAGCTGACGGCGCCCGGCGTCGCGCCGAACATCGACTTCGTCTCCAGGAACTCCTCGATGCCGGCGTAGCCCCACTCTCGTCCGTTACCGGACTGCTTGTACCCACCGAACGGCGCCGCGATGTCGACGGGCGCGCCGTTCAAATGCACCATCCCGGTCCGCAACTGTCTGGCGACGCGCTCCGCCTGTTCGATCGAGTCGCCATAGACATAGCCGGACAATCCGTACGGCGAGTCGTTGGCAATGGCGACCGCGTCCGATTCGTCCTGATACGGGATGATCACCAGGACGGGGCCGAAAATCTCCTCGGTTGCAATCTTCATGCGATTGTTCACGCGGCTGAAGACCGTCGGCTTGACGTAGTAGCCTCGTTCAAGCCCCGGGGGATTGCCGAGCCCACCAGACAGCAGCACCGCGCCCTCGTCGATGCCCGTCTGGATCATGTCCTGCACCTTGCGATGCTGGCGCTGGTTCGCCATCGGCCCCATGGTCGTACCGGGATCGCGCGGATCTCCGACGACGACCTGCCCGCATGCGGCCACTGCGATCTGCTCTGCCTCCTCGAGCCGATGCGCCGGCACCAGCATCCGCGAAGGCGCGGTGCACGTCTGACCGGAGTTGGCCATCATCTGGAGCACCCCATGGGTGACGCCCTGCTGAAAGTTTTCGCTGTCCAGAATGATGTTCGCGGACTTTCCGCCTAGCTCGAGCGTCACCCGCTTGATCGTCGTCGCAGCGGCCTGAGCGACTTCCACGCCGGCGCTCGTCGAACCCGTCAGCGACACCATGTCAAAGAGCGGGCTGGACGCGATGGCCCTGCCCAGGCGCTGCCCGGAGCCCTGCACGAGATTGAAGACGCCGGGAGGGACGCCGGCCTTCTCGATGATCTCGGCGAGCACGATGGCCGAGTACGGCGCATTCTGACTGGGCTTCAACACGATCGTGCAACCCGCCACCAGCGCCGGCGCGACCTTGCACATGACCTGGTTCATCGGCCAGTTCCATGGCGTGATCAACCCGCACACCCCCACCGGCTCCTTCACGATCCGCGACGTGCCCTGGATGCGTTCGAACGGATACTGCTTCGCCACTTCCAGCGTCGTATGAAGGTGCCAGAGCCCCAGTGCCGCTTGAAGCGGGCGAGAAATGGCGTCCATCGGCGCGCCCATCTCGAGCGTGATGGCGTCCGCCATGTCCTGCAGCCGCTCGGTGTAGGCACCGATCACGCGCTCGAGCATCGCGAGCCGCTCGACGAGCGGTGTGTTCGAGAACGCCGCGAACGCGTCGCGCGCCGCCTGCGCGGCCAGGTTCACATCGGCTTCGTCGGAGAACAGCAACACGCCGGAGACTTCGCCCGTCGCCGGATTGATGATGTCGTGCTCCACGCCACCGTTCACCGGCTCCACCCAACGGCCGCCGATGAACGCCTTGCGGAGATGGTCTGCTTCGAAAATCGGCATCTGCTCGCTCCATGTCATTTGGTATCGAGGGCGAGTCTTCAGCCTTCTGGATCGCCCGGGAAGATCCATACTAACGTCTTTTTTGATCATTTGGCCAAGTCACATGACTCGGTAATAATCAGTATTGCCACCGGCAAGCCAAAGTAAGACGCTTCACGAAACGAACCGTCATGCTGCTGCGAAAGATTTGCAGCGCGGGTGACCGGATGATGAGGGAGACGAAATCACGAGGCGGCTTCCGGCGAAGCGCGCAACACGACGAAGCCTCTTTTCTCAGGCGAATCGGTTCGGCTATCGAAGCGGACATTCGACGATCAACGGCCGGCAAGCACAGGGCTGCTCGCCGCTCGCGTATCCAGGCAGGCATCACAGAGGGTTAACCTTCATCGACAAGGAATTTTTCGAGCAATACTTTCTACTACACGGTCAATTGATCAAGTCATATGGCAGACTTCACGCCGGATAGCCAGGAAGCAAGCAATCCGCAAGGAAGCGCGCCGGGATCCGGTCGCTTTTGACGTCAACATCGAACGACAACTCTCCCTCGGGAGCGAAGGGTAATTACCATGGCAATCATTCAAGTCCAGCAGATCATGCACGAGAATCCGCTGCATGCTCGCGCGCCGCATGAACCCCGCTATGAAGATGGCAGCGCCTTCTGTGACGGCAAGTACGTTCCCATCACCGAAGCGACCGTTCCGCTCGTCGACGCCGGGTTCCTGCACGCCGATGCGGCCTACGATGTCGTCACCGTCTCGCGGGGCAACTTCTTCCGGCTCGACGATCACCTCGCGCGCATGGAAGAGTCGTCGGCGAAGTTCTTCCTCGAGAATCCGTTCAATCGCGACCAGGTCCGGGAAATTCTCCACACGCTCGTGCGCAACGCCGGCCTGAAGGACGCGTACGTCTGGTGGTGCGTCACCCGCGGCCCGCTGAGCGTCGACCGCCGCGACCGCAGCGCAATGAAGAACGCGATGTTCGCCTTCGCCGTGCCGTTCTTCTTCCAGGCCGACGACGAGGTCCGCACGCGCGGCTCGAACCTGCTGATCAGCAAGCGATACAACCGCATTTCCGCGAAGGCGGTCGATCCCACGGCCAAGAACTTCCACTGGATGGACATGAAGCTCGCGCTGTTCGAAGCCATGACGCAGGAAAAGGACTGGGCGGTGCTCGTCGACGAACACGACAACCTCACCGAAGCAGCCGGTGCGAACGTCTTCTTCGTCAAGAACGGGGAGCTCTACACCCCCGCTGAAGGCTGCCTGCTGGGCATCACGCGCCAGAGCGTCTTCGATATCGCCGCCGAGCTCGGCATCAAGGTGAACATCGGCACGTACACCGCGACCCAGTTGCGCGAGGCTGACGAAGCATTCACGTCGTCGTCGGCGGGCGGGATCATGCCCGTCAGCGCAGTGGACGACCAACCGCTTGGCAAACACAACGGCCCCGGCCCGATCTCCGAGAAGATTCACAACCTCTACTGGGAAAAGCGCTGGGCAGGATGGCACGCGCAGCCGGCTGAGTACTTCTCGTCGGTCCCGGCGTAAGCCGGAAGTCACTCAGAAGCGGCGCGCGTACGGAGCCGGCCCGGTCTAACGAGCCGCATCCGGCCCCGGTGGGCGCCCAATAGCTGCATGCATTGACGAACCGTCCGGCGCCCCACCCAGGCGCCGGTCGATCCGAACTTCGACGTTATAGCGATGACCTGGAGTTCGGTGATTCAGTAAAACCAAGCACGAACACACCCCAATTCATTTCGCATAGCTAATAAACGGAAAGGACTATCGGACCCTTCATCCGTTTTCACCCATGCACAACCCTTTGGCGGGCGCACGTCAGCTGGTCAAGGTCAAGGAGATAGCCGTGGTCAAGACTCATTCTTTCAAGAAATCCGCTTCGCTCATCCGATCGGCAGCGAAATTGTCCGTCATCGCTACCGCCGTCGCGATGTCCTTGACCGGTGCGCTTGCGGAAGGGACGGATGCCTCACATACGCCGTCGGGCGCCGAAATCGCCGGCACCGCGGGCGGCATTCCCGCCTGGGCACCCGTGGGCAACGTCGGGGCGGGCTGGAGCTACGGCAAGCGCCGCGCGGATTTCTTCAAATACAAGTCCGACAAGCCGCTGTACACGATCGACGCCGGCAACGTCGACAAGTACGCGGACAAGCTCAACCCGGGCCAGATTGCGCTGCTGAAGAACCTGAAGGGCTTCACGATGCCGGTCTATCCGTCCCGGCGCACGTGCGGCGTCCCCGATTTCGTCGCGGAGAACACGAAGAACAACGCGGGCTTCGCCAAGATGTCGGCCGACGGATCGGAACTCACCGATGCCCACCTGCCCGGCTACCCGTTCCCTGCGCCCAAGACCGGCGCGGAAGTGATGTGGAACGCGAAGCTGCACTACCGCGGCGCCGGTGTCGAGATGCGCGACATCATCACCGTCGTCTCCCCGCGCAAGGGCGCGTCCGACTGGATCAAGAACGTGTCCGACGCGTGGATCTACCAGCCGTGGGGTGACAAGGCCGGCACGACGTTCGCGAAGGTCAACCAGGTCGAAGGCAACGCCTACTACGCGTACAAGTCCCCGGCGGCGATTGCCGGCCAGGCCGCGATCTTCACGACCTACGCCGGCAAACCGACCGAAGTCTTCTACTACTTCCCGGGGCAGCGCCGCACCCGTCGCATGCCGTCGTATGCGTACGATGCGCCCCAGATCGGCTTCGACAACCAGTACAACATGGACGAAGCGCTGGTCTTCTCCGGACAGACGGACCGATTCTCGTGGAAGCTGCTCGGCAAGAAGGAAATGATCGTTACCTATAACGACCTGGGCATGTACGACTTCTCGGACAAATTTGAAGATGCGTACGGCCCCGACTTCGTGAACCCGTCGAAGCGTCGCTACGAACTCCATCGCGTGTGGGTCGTGGAAGCCACGGTCAAGCAGGGGATGCGCCATACCGCGCCCAAGCGACTCTTCTACGTCGACGAAGACAGCTGGAGCTACCTCGGCGCGGTGGATTACGACGCGCAGGGCAACATCTCGAAGGTCCGCGAGGGCTACATCATTCCGGTGTACGAAACGGGCAGCTGCGACACGCTCGCATTCGCGCAATACAACCTCGTCGACGGCCGGTATCTCGTGGACGGTTCGATGCTCGCGGCCGGACGGGACGCGAAGTGGTCGGTCGACTCGTCGGCGGACCAACACTACAAGCCGAGCTTCTACAACGCCGATAATCTCCGTGCGTTGAGCGAGCGTTGACAGGGGCCGAGACAAAATGGCTAGCACCTCCTCCTTACAGCCCCGCTCCAGCGTGGTGCTCGTGCGCGCGGCGATCGCGGCGCTTGTCGCCGTCGGGTGCGGCAGCGCGCACGCCTTCACGTTCACGATCGGCAACGTCGAAGGCAGTTTCGATTCGACGATATCGGCGGGCGTCGGCATTCGCACCGCGTCGCCGAGCAGCAATCTCGTGTCGCCGACCTACAACGTGGCCACCGGTGCGCAGACGGGTGGCGGCCGGCTCGGTCAGTTGAGCGGCCTCTCCGATCAGGGCGACATCAACTACGGCAAGGGCGATCCGTTCACGAGCTATCTCAAGGGCAACCACGAGCTGGTCCTGAAGATGCCGTCGCAAGGGCTCACGTTCATGGCGCGGGGCACCTGGCAGTACGACTACTCCGGCACCCGCACGACCGGCGCGACCAGCGGACAGGACCTGTTCTACAACCCGTCGCCCAACCTGAGCGGCGGGCTCCCGTCCGATGCCGAGAAGAACATCCGCTTCAAGCCACGCCTGCTCGACCTGTGGGTCAGCAAGCAGTTCAACGTCGGCGACCAGATTGCCCGCGTCCGCGTGGGTAACCAGGTCGTCAGCTGGGGCGAAAGCATCTGGGAAGTCGGCGGGGTCAATGCGACGAACGCGATCGACGTGAATCGGGCGTCCCAGCCCGGCGCGCAGGTCAAGGAGATCATCCTGCCCGCGCCGATCGTGAGTGTCGCGTCCGGCGTCGGGCACGGCGTGAACGTCGAAGGGTACTACCAAAGCAACTGGAACCAGAATTACCTGCCGCCGGTGGGCAGCTATTGGTCGAACCAGATCGTCGGTCCCGGCAACAACACGTACGGCGTCTCGACCATCCATCCGAAGAACGGCGGGCAGTATGGTTTTTCCATTCGCTACCAGCCGGCGGGAACGGACCTGAATCTCGGCTTCTACACGATCGCGTACCACGACAAGTTCCCGCAAGTCTCGCTGAGTTCGACGGGCGGGACGGTGTTCCGGTTTCCGGAAGACCGCCACATGATCGGCGTCAGCGCCAACTTCCCGGTGGGCGACTGGGCGATCGGCACCGAACTCTCGTACCGGCCGCGAGACGCCGTTCCACTGAATCCGGCCAGTGGATGCGTCGCGCAAGGGGGGAACTGCTGGGTCGACGAGAAGCGCTTCCAGTGGCACCTGACGACCCTCTACTCGCTGCAGCCGGGCAATTCGGGCGCCTTCCTGAAACTGCTCGGCGCCCAGACCGCCACGCTGACGACCGAGACGGTGATCATCGCTTATCCGGGGCTTCACAAGAGCTACGGCGGATCGCCGATTTCGCCTGGCGCGCTTCTGTGGGGGAACGAATTCAACGACTTGTTCGCGACCGGTGCACTCAACACGCCGGGTAGTGCCCAGGGAACGAAATACTCCGGCGGGATCGACGTCGATTTCAACTGGGTTTACGACGGCACCGTCATTCCCGGGTGGCAGGTCAATCCGGGGATATTCGTCCGGTACGGCCTCTTCGGCAATACGCCGAACGTGAATGCCCAGTTCATGCGCGGCGTGACGGCCATGAACCTGTATGTGAACTTCATACAGAACCCGGCGAACTGGCAGGTCGGATTGAACTACACCCGTTTCATGGGCCCGACCAACCCGCTGGCCAACCCGCTACGTGACAGGGACTTCGTGGCAATCGTCGCATCTCGCAATTTCTGAGGTCAATATGAATCAACCGCCTGTTTCCGACGCAGCCCGACCCGGCAAGCTGCTTAGAATTCTTCATTCGCTGGAAAATACGCTGTTCGGTCACAGGCGTCTCGTGCTGGGGCTCCTGGTGCTGTTCACGGTCGTCATGGCCTGCTTCGCCGTCAAGCTGCGCATGGATGCCGGGTTCGAGAAGCAGCTGCCGCTGGGCCACGAATACACGCAGACATTCAACGAGTATCGCGGTGACCTGCTCGGCGCCAACCGCTTGATCGTCGTCGTCAAGGCCCGCAAGGGCAGCATCTGGACGCCGGCGGCGTTGAAGCGCCTGTATGAAGTCACCCAGGCGGTCACCTTCCTGCCGAACGTGTCTCGCAGCAGCGTCCAGTCGCTCTGGACACCGAATTCATTCGTCAACGAGATCACCGAGGACGGATTCCGCGCGGACCCGCTCATTCCCGGCACCGTGACGCCCGATCAGCTCGACGGCAACACGGTCGGCGCCATTTCGCGCTCGACCGCCCAGGGCGGATTCGTCGGCAGCCTCGTGTCGCGCGACCAGAGCAGCGCCATGGTCACCGCCGATCTCAACGAGCTGGATGCCAAAGGCGAGCGGGTCGACTACGTGGCATTCGACAAGGCGCTCGAATCGCAATTGCGCGCCAAGTTCGAGGATGCGAACTATGAAATCCAGATCATCGGTTTCGCGAAGCAGATCGGCGATATTGCAAACGGCGCGTCGTCCGTCCTGAAGTTCTGCGCGATCGCCCTGCTCCTGACCGCGTTGGCCGTCTACTGGTACTGCCGCTCCGTTCGCCTGACGATCCTGCCGCTGACCTGCTCGCTCGTCTCGCTCGTCTGGCAGTTCGGCACGCTGCATCTGCTCGGCTACGGGCTCGACCCGTTGGGCGTGCTGGTTCCGTTCCTGGTGTTCGCGATCGGCGTTTCACACGGCGTCCAGCAGATCAATTTCATCGTGCGCGAGATCTCGCACGGGAAGTCGGTGGAGCAAGCCGCCCGGTCCAGCTTCAGCGGGCTGCTGATTCCCGGCACGCTCGCCCTGGTGACCGCTTTCGTGTCCTTCGTCACGCTGATCCTGATTCCGATCCCGATGGTGCGCGAGCTCGCGATCACCGCTTCGCTCGGCGTGGCGTACAAGATCGTCACGAATCTGGTGATGCTGCCGCTGGCCGCGTCGTTGCTCAAGGTCGACGGCAATTATGCAAAGAATGCGGAGCTGCATGCCGTTCGTCGTGGCCGCGTGCTCCGCGTCCTCGCCAAAGTCGCCGTTCCGCGCAATGCGGCGATCGTCCTGCTGGCCGCCGTCGTGGTGTTCGCCGTGGCGGCCTGGGAAAGCCGGGACCGCGTGGTCGGCACGCTGCAGGCCGGCGCGCCCGAGCTGCGTGCCGACGCCCGGTTCAATCTGGATTCGGTTTCGATTGCATCGAGCTACGACGTCGGCCTGGACTGGATTTCCATCGTGTTCGAAGCGCCGCCCCAGTCCTGCAACAACGTGGAGGTCGGCGCCTACCAGGATCGCTTCGTCTGGTCGATGCGTGCCGTCCCCGGCGTGTTGTCGGTCGTTTCGTTCTCGTCGTTGCTGCGGCAATACAACGAGGGATACAACGAAGGCAATCCGAAGATGTCCGCGATCCCCATCGATCCGGATAACTATTCATCGCTGGCCGGCGAGGTGGCCCGCACGCCCGGCGTCATGCGCAAGGACTGCAGCATGACCGCGGTGAACATCTATCTGGCCGACCACAAGGCGACCACGATCACCCAGGTGATCAATGCCGCGAAACATTTCCGCGACACGAACAAGCTGCCGGGCGTGAAGATCCGGCTCGCGTCCGGCAACGCCGGCGTGCTGGCCGCGGTCAACGACGAAATCGAGCGCAGCGAATTGCCGATGATGCTTTACGTCTATACGACCATCGTCCTGCTCGTTCTCGTCACGTACCGCGACCTGCGCGCGGTCCTCGCCTGCTGCCTGCCGCTGACGATCGGCACGTTCATCGGGTATTGGTTCATGAAGGAGCTGCAGATCGGCCTGACCGTCGCCACGTTGCCCGTGATGGTGCTGGCGGTGGGCATCGGCGTCGACTATGCGTTCTATATCTACAACCGGCTGCAGCTGCATCTCGCCAACGGCGTCGGCATCGTCAAGGCGCTCGAACAATCGATCCTCGAGATCGGGACGGCCACCATCTTCACGGCGATCACGCTCGCGATCGGCGTCGCCACCTGGTCGTTCTCCGAGCTCAAGTTCCAGGCGGACATGGGCAAGCTCCTGGCGTTCATGTTCATCGTCAACATGGTCATGGCCATGACGGTTCTGCCCGCCTTCGCCGTCTGGCTCGAGCGCATCTTCCCGCGGCGCAAGCCCGCCCGTGCCCCCGGCCTGCTCGCCCATTGAAGAAGAAGAGGATTCCATGACCCTGTATCGCAAGGTTCTCTCCCTGTCGGCCGGCGCCGTCGTCTATGGCGCGCTGCTGGGCAGCATGCCAGGCGCGGTCGCCGCACCGGAACTCCGGCCCGTTCCGGCCGTCCAGTCCAGCATCGCCACCCAGTCCCCCGTGCTGGATGCGACCTGGGCCGGCCAGCGGGTCGTGAGTGTCGGCGCGAACGGCGTCGTCCTGCTGTCCGACAACCGCGGTGCGACGTACCGCCAGGCCAAGTCCGTGCCCGTGAGCTCGACGCTGACGTCCGTCAGTTTCATCGACGCCAGGACAGGGTGGGCAGTCGGCCACTGGGGCGCGATCCTGAAGACCACCGACGGCGGCGAGACGTGGGAGATTCAACGTCTCGCGACGAGCGAGGATCGCCCGCTGTTCGGCGTGCACTTCATCGATGCCAACCACGGCGTGGCCGTCGGACTCTGGTCGCTCATCCTCGTCACCGATGACGGCGGCAAGACCTGGACCAAAAAGGAAGCCGTGCTCCCGAACGGCAAGAAGTCGGACCTGAATCTGTTCGGCCTTTTTTCGAACGGCAATGGCGAGATCTTTGCCACGGCCGAGAAGGGGCAGCTCCTGATTTCCCGCGACAAGGGCAACACGTGGGAAAGCGTGGAGACCGGTTACAAGGGGTCGTTCTGGTGCGGCGTGGCGCTGCCCAACGGGGTGCTGCTGGTCGGCGGGCTGCGCGGCACGCTGATGCGAAGCGAGGACAACGGCCATACCTGGTCACGCGCGACGCTCGACACCCGGAACTCCATTACCGCGCTTGCGTCCCGAGGCGCCACGGTACTGGCGGTCGGGGTCGACGGGCTGCAGGCTCAAAGTACCGATGACGGCAAGACGTTCCAGCGCCTGCGCACCCAGACCGGGACGACGTACACCGCGGCGCTTCCCTCGACGGGCGACAAGTGGCTGATCTTTTCTCGCGACGGGGTCATCGCGCAGTAACGGTCGGATGTCTGAAGCGCGCAGCGGGCCGCGATCGTGAATCGCGGCTCGCGGTGTCGAAGCCTGCCTGACCGCGGATGGAAGGCGGGGCCAAACGGCGAGCAAGTTCTCCCGCCCTGGTGGCACGGATCACCCGAAGAGGAAGCGGCTCACGGACGAGCCGCCGTGTCACGCCACGCGCGACACCCTCCCCCGTCAGCCGGATTTTCGCAGTCGATAGCCGATGCCGTGCACGCTTTCCACGATGCCCGACGCCCCTGCGGCCGCCAGCTTTCTCCGTAGCCGGCTCATGTGGCTGTCGACGGTGCGCGTGGATGCGCTGACGTCCGCCATGCACGCATCGAGCAATTCGACGCGCGTAAATGCGCGATTCGGCAGCCTGGCCATGTGAGCCAGCAGGCGGAATTCGACGAGTGTCACGGAAACCGGCGCTTCACCGGAGGACGTTCTCACGCACGCCATGTAGCTTTCCGTATCGACTTCGAGCGCACCCACCCGGAGGCGACGTTCGGGCGCGAGCGCACCGGAGCGGCGAAGAATCGCGAGCAATCGCGCGACGACCACGTCGGGGTTGAACGGCCTGACGATGTAGTCGTCGGCGCCGGCGTGCAGTGCGCGCAGTTGCTCCCCGTCCCGGTCACACGCCGACATGACGACGATAGGGGCATCGCTTTGCCGTCGAAGCCTGGCGAGCATGTCCAGGGTGTCCGCACGCAGTTCACGGACGTCGAGAATGACCAGATCCGGCTTCAGGTTCAGTTGCGTGGCCAGCACGGTCTGGGAGGGGTGGGTCTGGAATGTTCGAAAGCCGTTGCGCGTCAGGCAGGTATCGAGCGTCGACGACATTTCCGGTGCGTCATCCGCGATGAGTATGAGCGAGTGCATGTTTGAATATCCGGGTCGTTGCCTTTCGTGCACGCGGCCACCTTCCGGACAGCGCTCAGGCGCCGCAAAGGGGTCCCCGTTCACGGGCATCGCTCGTCGAATTGAAGACGGCGTTCGGCATGACACATGCCGAAGCCATCGGGATGGTGGCCGGTGAAGAACATTTCCCGCACCCGGACCGGGCCGGACGCCGCGCAAGGTCGATCGGCTGACGGGTTCACTGGTTGATGCGGCTCGTCGCCGCGAAGCAGGTTCCGGTCTTTCTCCGGTTGCTGACGCACACAGGTCGCCACCCGGCATCGGCGCGTCGAGGGGCGAGCTCTCTTTCCTCGTGCTCGCGTTGCCCTTCAAAGCGCAAGGATGCGTTCATGATCGGCGGCTGGCTGCGTCAGCAGACCTCACCACTCGAGCGCGCGATGCCCCCGGCAACGTCCAGTCTTGCCGCAACCGGCCGGCGAGCCCTTGCCTTCGGGTGGTAGACGTCGCCGCACACATCATGCTCGCGACGTCCACGTGCGGTTGAGGCCTTCGTGCCGACGAGCGTCGGCACGAGAGAAGGCCACTCACACCGCGTTTTCCGGTATCGCGGACGGGAATCGGGAGATCTTCCGGATCAGGTCCGAGGCTTTCTCACCGATCATGATCGTCGGCGCGTTCGTGTTCGCGCCCACCAGCGTCGGCATGATCGATGCATCCACCACGCGCAAGCCTTCTATTCCCCGTACGCGCAACTGGGAATCGACGACGGCGAGCGCGTCGTTCCCCATCCGACACGTTCCGACCGGGTGGTACACGGTGTCGGTCCGCTCGCGCAGCAACGCACGAATGTCGTCGTCCGATCGCGAGCGGGACGCGAACGGGTCCTCCGTCACGAACCGGGCCATGGACGGCGCCGCCATCAACCGCCGGGTCAGCTTGTATCCGTCGACCAGGACCTCGAGATCATCGTCGTGATCGAGGAATGCCGGGTCGATCAACGGCGCATCGAGCGGATCGGCGCTTCGCAGCTTGACCGACCCACGGCTTTTCGGCCTCAGCAGGCACACGTGACAGGAAAGACCATGTCCGAGCCGCACCTTCCTGCCGTGATCGCTGACGGGCCCGACGACGAAGTGCATCTGAACGTCCGGTCGATCCAGATCGGGACGCGTCTTAAGGAACGCGCCGCCCTCGGCGAAGTTGGTGGTCAGGGTGCCGGTTCGCGAGTTCCGGTATTGCCGGATGTCGCCCAGCGTCTTGATCGCGCCGCGTACCGATACGCCGAGCGCATCGAGGCTGTTCGTCTTGTAGCTGACGACGAAGTCCGGATGATCCTGCAGGTTCTCACCCACGCCCGGGAGATCGGCGACGACCTGGATCCCGTGACGCTCGAGTTCGTCCTTCGGCCCGACGCCGGACAACATCAGCAACTGCGGCGATTGAAGCGCGCCCGCGGACAGGATCACCTCCTTCTTCGCCCAGACCGTCTCGACATTCCCGCCACGCGTGACCTCGACGCCAACGGCCCGCTTGCCGTCGAACACGATGCGCCTGACCTGCGCGCCCGTCTCCACCGTCAGGTTGCCGCGCGTCTTCATGTGCGGAAAAAGATAGGCACGTGCCGCACTCCAGCGCTCGCCATTCTTCTGGGTCACCTGGTAAATGCCGACGCCTTCCTGCTCCGCACCGTTGAAATCGTCCGTGACGTGCAGGCCGCACTCTCGTGCGGCATCCAGCCAACGCGCCTGGAATGGATTGTCCGTCCGCAGGTCGCTGACCCACAGCGGGCCGCCGCGCCCGTGCCATTCATTGCCCAGCCGCTCGTTGTGCTCGCTTCGCTTGAAATACGGGAAGACGTCGTTCCAGCCCCAGCCTTCGTTGCCGAGCGCGGCCCAGTCGTCGTAGTCGGCATGATGGCCGCGCGTGTACACCATCGCATTGATCGCGGACGATCCGCCCAGCGCCTTGCCACGCGGCTGGTAGCCGCGTCGCCCCTGCAACCCCTTCTGCGGCACCGTCTCGAACGCCCAGTTGTTCAGCTTGGACGGGATCATCAGCACCAGCGCGGCCGGCACGGTGACGGGCCAGCCATCGCCCGTGCCGCCGGCTTCGAAGAGGCACAGCGTCACATCGGGATCTTCGGTCAAACGCGAAGCCAGCACGCTGCCTGCCGAGCCGCCGCCTACAACAAGATAATCGAATGAGTTCTTCACGGGTCTGTGTCCTGGATAGATGCCTGAACGCTTCACAAGCAACTACCTGATGCATCGATTCCGCCACGCGCGTCGCGGCCTCAGCGAGCCGTCGCGCAATCGGCTTCATGCCGTCATGCATCAGCACTGCGTGGCCGCCTCGGCAACGTTGGAGGTCATCCATCGAACCGCGTGCGGCCACGAAATGGCGAAAAGCGAAATCAGGTCGCTTCCGCCAACGTTTCAATGGTGCCGCGCGGCGCCGAGTAACTTTCGAAAGCTCGCGATGCCCTTCTCGATCCACGCCTGGGCGCCCGGGGAAATCGCCCCCATGTCGAAGAACCCGTGAATCATGCCGTCGCACCGGATCGTGTCGACCTTGACGCCGCTCGCGTGGAGCAAGCGGCCATAGGCCTCGCCCTCGTCGCGCAGCGGATCGAATTCGGCGGTCAGGATGACCGCGGGCGGCAACCCGGCAAGGTTCTTCGCACGGATCGGCGCCAGTCGCGGATCCTCCCGGTTGGTCCCGTCGGGCACGTAATGCCGCTCGAACCAGGCGATCGTCTCGAGGTCGAGAAAGTAGCCTGCGCCGTTTTCCCTGAAGGAAGGAAAGCCGGCGCGATCCTGCGCGACCGCGGGGTAGATCAGGAACTGGGCGGACAGCGCAATGCCGTCGGCGTGCAGTTGCTGGGTCACGACCGCGGCCAGATTGCCGCCGGCGCTGTCTCCGGCCACCGCCACGACGTCGCTGCCGCCCAGCTCACCCGCATTCGCGATCACCCATTGGGTCGCGGCGATCGCATCGTCCGCCGCGGCCGGATACGGATGCTCCGGCGCCAGCCGGTAATCCACCGAGACGACGACCGCGTTCGCGCCGCGCGCCAACTCGCGGCACATGTTGTCGTGGGTATCCAGATCGCCAATCACGAACCCGCCGCCATGCAGATAGACGACCGTCGGCAGATTGCGCTCGTGGGTCGGACGATACAGCCGCGCCCGCAGCGATCCGGCCGCGCCGGGAACGGTCAGGTCTTCCACGCCGTGAATGTCGACCACGGCCTCCGGTGCGCGAACGGCGCGCGCCAGATGCTGCATCAATCCGCGAGCCTCTTCCGGGCTGGACTGCGGCAGCGGTTTCGCGCCGGACCCGGCAAGGGATTCGAGAAAACCAGCGAGGTGCAAATCGAGTGCCATAACATCACCTTTATTCGAACGTTGCGCGGAGATCAGCGATACACGAGGACTTCGGCATCCGGGCTCAATTCCGGAATGGTCTGGCGCTCCTCCTCGTACTCGAAGTGGTGCTGCCACGGCATGCGATCGCCACGCAAGTGCATCTGGTGTTGCGAGCGCATCACGTACCCGGCATTGAAGTTGTTCGGGTCGGTCCACGGCAGCCGCTGCATGTCGGCGTCTTCGGCGCGCAGGCACGGCTCCACCGTCTTCGCGCCCACCTTCTCCATATGCGCGAGGACGCGGCAGGTGAATTCGCAGACGAGATCGGCGCGCAACGTCCAGCTCGACCGGTAGTAGCCGTAGATGAACGCCATGTTCGGGATACCCTCGATCATCATTCCCCGATACGAGACCCGCTTGGTCATGTCGACCGGTTCTCCGTCGAGGTGGAACGCGATCTGGCCGAACGCGCTCATGTCGAAGCCCGTCGCCGTCACGACGATGTCCGCCTGCAGGTGCTCGCCCGACGCCAGCACGATGCCGCTTTCGTCGAACGACTCGATGGTGTCCGTCACGACGGATGCCTTGCCGTCCCGGATGGCCGTGAAGAGGTCGCCCTCGGGCACCGCCGCCACGCGCTGCTGCCACGGGCGATAGCTGGGATTGAAGTGCTTGTCGACGTCGAACCCTTCCGGCAGCTGTTGCCGGGTCTCGTTGATCAGCCAGTCGCGAACGGCGTCCGGGTTCGCCGCGGACAGGTTGATCAGGTCGAACGTCTGCTTCAGGTGCGCACGCCGCAGAATCTCGGAGCGCCACGCCTCGGGCAGGCTCAGTTCGCGAAGCGTCGCGTCCAGCTGGTGGGTCCACGGAACCGCCGTGAAGAACGTCGGCGACCGTTGCAGCATCGTCACATGCGCCGCGGTGCCGGCCATCGCCGGAATCAGCGTCGCGGCGGTCGCGCCCGAGCCGATCACGACCACCCGCTTGCCGGCATAGTCGAGGTCTTCCGGCCAGTGCTGCGGATGCACGACCGTTCCCTTGTAGCGGTCGAACCCGTTCCACTTCGGCGTAAAGCCCTTGCGATGGTCGTAGTACCCCGCCCCCAGCCACAGGAAGTCCGTGGTGATCGAGAAGTGTTCGCCGGTATCCTTGCGCGACACCTCGACCGTCCAGCGCTTCTGCTCGCTCGACCAGCTCACCGTTTGAACACGATGCCCGTAGTGGATCTTCGAGCCGAGGCCGTATTCGTTGATGACATCGCCCAGATAGCTGTGGATCTCCTCCGCCGTGGCGATCGAGCGGCCCTGCCACGGGCGGAATCCGAATGCGTACGTGTACAGGTCGCTGTCGGAACGCGCGCCGGGGTAACGATGGGTCCACCACGTCCCGCCGAATCCATCCATCGCTTCCAGGATCGCGAACGAGCGGTCCGGCAAGTTCATGCGAAGATGACAAGCGGCATCGAGCCCCGAGATCCCCGCCCCGATGATTAGTACCTCTACGTGCTCAGGCAAACCCGAATCTGCTTGATTCTTAGTCATGAGATCCCTCCGATGACCCGTTATTGAAAATATCCGTAACGCCGCACGACTAGATCAATAGACTTGGTCATGTGACTACGAAGAAAAAAGACGCTCGCATGCGCATACCGGCGACAACGCTTCAAACCCGCACGCGACAACCCGCCCTGCACCCGGCCGGACATGCAGGCGGGTCATCGAGGTGTGCCTTCCGGTTTGACCGGTCACCCTGAACATGATCAATTGACCAAGTTACACGGTTCCCAGTCTATGCAGTCGAGGGACAATTTGAATCAGGAGTTTCCATTACCCGATCGGTCGCGACGGTGGAATGCGCCGGCCCGCGCGGCGATCGACGCGTCAAACCTCGAAGCCGTCGGTTTCGGCAAGCCGCCGGACAAAGGATGCAGCGCGATCCAGCAGGTATCTCGCTGCCGGGATCGTGCGGGCCGCGGTGATGATGCCGTGATGATGCCCGGGTAGATGGAGATGCTCGACCGTGCTCCCCGCGCGAGCCGCGCATGACGCGTAGGCAATGCCTTCGTCGCACAGCGGATCCAGCCCCACCGTGGCAATGAACATCGGCGGCTGCCGCCTGCCTTCCGCATGCAGCAGCGGGGACAGGCGTGGAAGATCGAATGGCGTGCCGGCCGGCACGTAGTGTTCCCGGAACCAGCGCATCGACTCGGCGACCAGCGGAAATCCGCCTTGGATGCGCTGGTAGGACGGAAGCGACGCCGTCAGGTCCGTCACGGGATAGAACAGGACCTGCCCGATGATGGCGGGTCCCGCCGCCGATGCCGCATTGGCGATGAGGGTCGCCATATTGCCGCCGGCGCTGTCGCCCGCCAGGATCATCCGGGACGCATCGATGGCGAGCGCGGAAGCGTTGGCCGCGAGGTAGTCCAATGCCCGCTCGCAATCGTCGAGCGGAACCGGCCATCGGTGCTCCGGCGCCAGCCGGTACTCCACCGACGCGACGGCACACCCGCCATGTCGCGCGAGATGACGGCAGATGCCGTCATGCGTGTCCACGCTGCCGATCACCCACCCGCCGCCGTGAATGAAGACGACCAGCGGTTTATCCTCGACGCGCTCCCCGCCGGGCGGACGATAGAGCCGCACCCGAATGCTGCCGTCCGCGACGGGAACATCGATATCGTCGTGGGCGACCGCTTCGTCGGCGGCGAGGCCGTTCAATTCGCAGGCCCGCACGAAGTTCACGCGCGACTGGTCGACGGAAAAGCTGCCGTAGTGTCGCCCGCCCAGTTCGCGGAACGCCCGAACGGCGTCCCGCGCATCGTCAGCCACCTCGGTCAGCGGCAACCAGTGCACCGATGTCATGGGCATCCCCGCTCAGATCGCCGCGAACACGCTTTGATCCCATTGCGTCGCGGCGCGGTATTCGTCCACCGTGCCCGGCCAGTTGTTGATCACCTTGCCTTGCGCGTTCTTGTACCAGCTCGAACAGCCCGCCGAAAACGCCGAGCCGGCCATCGCCGCTTGCAGCTTGTCGTTGTATTCGTCGAACACGGCCCGATCGACGTCGACGGCCTTCACGCCGGCCGAAGCCATGCCGCCGATCGCGTCGATGATGTAGTTCTGCTGGATCTCGAGCATCGATACGATGGAGTTGTGATTCAGGTTCGTATTCGGCCCATACAACATGAACATGTTCGGAAAACCCGGCACGGTCATGCCGAGATACGCTTCCGGGCCGTCTTCCCACGCCTGGGCCAACGTGCGGTCCGTGCCGCGCACCTGCAGGCTGCCCTGGAAAGCCTGACTCTCGAATCCGGTTCCGAACACGACCACGTCGAACGGAAGCAGGCGGCCGTCCCGCGTCACGATGCCCTCGTCGACGAACGATTCCACCCCCGCCGTCTCCAGCGCGACGTTGTCGCGCATGAGCGCCGGGTAGTAGTCGTCCGATCGGAGAATCCGTTTGCACGCGTACTCATAGTCCGGCGTCAGCTTCTCGCGCAGTACCGGGTCGGGCACCTGACGATGAAGGTGGGCCAACGCGAGACTCTTGCCTTCCTGCTGCGCGTTGGAACCCATCCGGGTCCGCTCGAACCCGGACTCGCGGAAAGCGTGCAGCGATTTCCGGCTTTCTTCGAACAGATGGGGCTCGCGCTCGTAGGCATCGAGCTGCTCCGCCGAGAAGACGATCTGGTTGCGCGGCATGATCCAGTTCGCGCTTCGCTGGAATACCGTCAGGTGATCGACCTTCGGCGCGATGAGCGGCACATACTGCACGGCGCTGGCGGCGTTGCCGATGCTTGCCACCCGCTTGCCGCTCAGGTCCACGTCGTGCCGCCACTCGGCGGAGTGGAAATACTCGCCGTTGAAATCCGCCAGGCCGCGAACCGCGGGGATCATCGGCCGGTTCAGTTGCCCCCATGCCGGCACGAAGAATCGTGCGGTCATCCGGGAGCCGTCACTCAGTGCGAACCGCCAGAGGCTTGCCTCTGCGTCCCATTCGGCACTGCGAATCTCGAGGTTGAATCGCAGGTGTTCCGCGAGGTCGAACCGCGTGGCGAGCGATTTCAGATAGTGCAGCAGCTCGTTGCGGCCGGCATACATCGCGCTCACGCGCAAATGCGGATGGAAGCTGTAGCAGTATAGGTGCGATTCGGTATCGCATGCCGCGCCGGGATACGAATTGTCCAGCCACACACCACCGAGATCGGGACGCTTCTCCAGCACGACGAAGTCGTCGATGCCCGCGATTTTCATGCGAGCGGCCATGCCGAGGCCTCCGAAGCCTGCACCCAGGATAACGATCTCGTGGTGCTCAATCCTTTCTACATTGTTCACGGTGCATTCTCTCTATTTACGTTACGGCGACTGCGGATTGGCCGGCGTCGGTTCAGTAGGCCTGTTCGTACAGGCGCAATGCGTCCGACTCCGTGACGACGACCGGATTGTTCAACAGCAAGCGCTGCTGCTTCATCGCATCGGCCGCGAGGGTCGGCAGGCTCGATTGCGTGACACCCACGTCGCGCAGTCGTCGCGGCGCGCCGGAGCGGTCCATCAGGTCTTCCAGGAAGGTGATGAACGCCGCCGTGCGCGCCGTGGCGTCGCCCGTTCCACCCGCGCCGACGACGTCCGCCAGTTCCGCATAGTGCGAAGCCGCCGCGTCGGCGTTGAAACGCAGCACGGGTGCCAGCATCAACGCGTTGGACAAGCCGTGCGGGATATGGAAATGGCCCCCCAGCGGATACGCCAGTGCATGGACCGCGGCCACCGGGGCATTGGCGAAGGCTTGCCCCGCCAGCGTGGCGCCCAGCAGCATGGCCTCGCGGGCGCGCCGGTCCGCGCCGTTTTCGCAAGCCGGGATCAGGCTGCTCACCAGCAATCGCAGCGCCTCACGTGCGAGCGCGTCGGAGAGGGCATTCTTCTTGTGCTTGCTGGTATAGGCCTCGATGGCGTGAACCATCGCGTCGATGCCCGTCGCAGCGGTATGGCTGCGTGGCAGGCCGACCGTCAATTCGGCGTCCAGGATCACCTTGTCGGCATACAGCTGACGTGCAACGATGCCCATCTTGGTTGTTTCGTTAACCGAAACGATGGAAATGTTGGTGACTTCCGACCCGGTACCCGCCGTCGTCGGGATCTGCACCAACGGCAAGCGCGCACCCTGAACGTTGCCGATTCCGTACATTTCCGCGATCGATTGCCGCGACACGGTGAGCACGGCGGCCAGTTTTGCGATGTCCATCGACGAGCCGCCGCCCAGGCCAATCACGACGTCCGCCTCGGCACTGCGTGCAAACTCGACGCAGCGCAACACCACGTTCTCCGGCGGGTCGGCCACGACCTCGTCAAACACCGCCACGCGGAATCCCGCGGCCGCCAGCGACGCTTTCGCCGGTTCCAGCACACCGGCCTTGTGCAGCCCTGCATCGGTCACGATCAGGACATGGCGGCGCTCCGTCCATGCCGCCATCACCTGACCCAGGCGGCGCGCACAACCCCATTCCTGGAGAATGGACGGAACAGTTTCGAAGAGCATCGACTGCGGGAGCATTTCCATTGACGTTTCCTTGATGCGGACGTTGGCCGTCAGACCTGGGTGCACAGGTACTTGATTTCCAGGTATTCCTCGATGCCGTAACGGGAACCCTCACGGCCCAGGCCCGATTGCTTGACCCCGCCGAACGGCGCGACCTCGTTGGAAATCACGCCGGTATTCAGGCCGACCATGCCGTACTCGAGTGCCTCGCCCACACGCCAGATGCGGCCGTGGTCGCGTGTATAGAGATAGGCGGCGAGGCCGTACTCGGTGTCGTTGGCCATCGCGATCGCTTCCGCTTCATCCTCGAAGCGGAACACCGGGCCGACGGGCCCGAAGAGCTCCTCGCGCGCGACGCGCATGGCCGGCGTCGCATCGGCAATGACGGTCGGCTCGAAAAACGTGCCCCCAAGCGGATGGCCTTTCCCGCCCGTGACGATTCGTGCGCCCTTGCTCACGGCATCGTCGATCAGCTGATTCAGGTGGTCGCAGGCGGACTGCTGGATCAGCGGCCCCTGCTGCACCCCCGGTTCGACGCCGTTTCCTACCTTGAGCGCCTGGACTCGCCGGGTGAGCGCGTCGACGAAGCGGTCATGAATGCCGGCCTGGACGAGAAAGCGATTGGCGCATACACAGGTCTGGCCGCTATTCCGGTACTTCGACGCCATCGCACCTTCAACCGCGGCGTCGAGATCCGCGTCGTCGAACACGATGAAAGGTGCGTTGCCGCCGAGTTCGAGAGAGAGCCGCTTGATCGTCGCGGACGACTGGCTCATGAGCACACGGCCAACTTCGGTCGAGCCGGTGAACGAAAGCTTGCGCACGACCGGGCTGGCCGTGAGCACCGCGCCGATCTCGCGCGACGGGCCGCACACCACTTGAAGGACACCGGCCGGAATGCCCGCGCGCTCGGCCAGGACGGCAAGCGCAAGCGCCGTGAGCGGCGTCAGGTCCGCGGGGCGCACGATGATGGAGCAGCCTGCGGCCAGTGCCGGCGCGACCTTGCGCGTGATCATCGCGGCAGGAAAATTCCACGGCGTGATCGCGGCACACACGCCGATCGGCTGACGAATGACGACGATGCGCTTGTCGCCTTGCGGGTGCGGAATGACGTCGCCGTAGACTCGCTTCGCTTCTTCGGCGAACCATTCCACGAAGGAAGCCGCATACATGATTTCGCCGCGGGCCTCCGCCAGCGGCTTGCCCTGCTCCGACGTCATGATCAGTGCGAGATCGTCGGCATTCGCCACGATCAGGTCGTACCAGGCGCGCAGGAGCTTCGCGCGCTCGTGGCTGGTCCGCTTCTGCCAGGCTTGTTGGGCAAGCGCCGACGAGGCAATGGCTTGCTCGACCTCCGCGGCGCCGAGGCTGGCCACGCGGGCCAGGATGTCACCCGTGGCCGGATTCGTGACGGGAAACGAACGGCCGTCCGTGCCCTCCGCCCATCCCGACGCAAGCCACGCACGCGTCTCCAGCAGCGCGCCGTCTCGCAGTTGGGCGCGTAGCGCCGAGGGATCGATCGTTTGGTTCATCCTGCTGTGCATTTCATTCACGAGCACCGTCTCCAGAAATTCTTGTTTTTCAACCTCGCGCTTTCAGCCGACAGGCGAAAGCTGCCCAGGCGTCAACACGCGGACGCCTGCTTCATCTCCCGGGATTTCGCCTGACTTCCTGTGGCCGATGCGCGCCAATCTCCGCGCCGCCCCAAAGCTTTCGCAAAACGTTGTCCGGCCTGGGACAGTCCGCGCTTGCGCAGCGACGTCCAATTGGGGATGAAACAGATGTGTAGATCATTTGACATGGTCATTTGACCATAAACCATTTTTTGCGGCAACTCAGTAGTTGCACGGGCCTTCCGTGACTCGTGGGGAGATGGCTACGCCAGGCCGGGGAGTCGCTCGGTGAATGCAATGGCAAGGAGAATCCGGCAGATGCACTCGGCGGCGTATCAAGCCAATGCGACGCCACGTGCCGTCAACGGCGCGGGGATATTTGCCCTACCTGACTGCAACTCGATGCACAGGGGAATCAGATCGCGGAATGGCGGCTGCGGTTGCACGGTCGAGCGGCGCAACGACTGCCCTGAAGGTGGCGGCCTGGGGCATGACGCCAACGGGAATCGGGTTCCGAAGTGCGCGGGTGAGACCTGCGTGGCGAGATTCACGCAACTTGGTTTTGACCCGCTGGCCGTACACTGCCTACCGGCAAACCCGCTCATTCAATGTTGAATTCGCGGTTCACTCAACGTTGAACTATCTGCCTTGCCGTTCATTCAACCTTGAACCTTCAAGGGCAGCTTGGCCCGTTCGCGCACGGCCGACCGGCTCTCATCGACCCACAAGAGCCAGTCGCCTCTCTCCAAAGCGGTCGCTCTCGCCGAGATCACTGGATCGCTTACGAGCCAGCGTGCAATGACATGTCAGATATGTTCATCGATGAGGGGGGTTTCTTGCCACTTCAATATTTCCGTTACCGCCCCACGGTTTCAGATTCTAACGAGGCGACATCCATTCCGACTCAGGGGGAACAGCCTACGGCAAGGTCAGCATCTCATGTCCGTGAAAATGGGTGCATTCTTTAGAAGCGAATCGTCTGGAACTCTGCACGTAGTTATTCAACTTCCACTACGCCAAGACTCAGCAGCGTGTTCAGCACATTGATATTCTTGCTTTTAATGTACTTTCGATCCCCAATTAAATAGGCGGCATCACGTGCGCGAGATATGGCCACGTTCATTCTGCGTGAATCGGCATAGAAAGTTGCTGGCCCGGTTGTGCGTACGAATGAGAAGAAAACTATGTCAGCTTGGCGCCCTTGGAATGCATCAACTGTATCGACTTCGACGGCCAAGTACTCTCTGATTTCTAGCTTGTTGATCGCTTCTCTCAGCGCCCGGCACTGTGCCCGATAAGGCGTAATCACAGCCACGCTGAGTTTGCGTTGCGTGGATTTAGCTGCCTTGAGCTTACGGCGGGAACACATCTCGACCAAGCTGTGTGTGATGATCTCGATTTCGCGATGATTTTCAAGCACACCACCGTGCTCGTTGGGTACCCGATAGCCGCGAGAATCGTATGTCAACCAGCCAAAGTGCGTGAAATCGTGATCGGTATCCTCACGGTGGTGTCTGAGGTTTCCGTTGTAGAAGTTCTCTGAAATGAAAGAGCCGATGTGAGGCAACATGCGGTACTGCTTGCTCAGCTGACCTTTCATGGTGATCGGAAGGTGCTCGAAGATCTTGTCGATCACCCCGTCCTTGATTAGCCGAGCTTTTGCCTCAGCCAGGGTATCCAACGCGTCACTCTCTTCTTCGCAGAACGTCGGAGGCAGTTGCTTGTGATCGCCTACTAAGATGCACTTGCGACCAACAGACATGGCCATAATCCACTCAGGCAAGGTCGCCTTGGAACATTCGTCCACGATGACCAAATCAAAGTCTTCGCTATCCTCATCGAGCAAGTGATCGATCTGGTTGCAGGTGGCGCCAATGATCTGATGGTTGTCAGCCAGGTTCTTGAACTGCCAGCGCGGGACTTTCACCTCACCGTTCTGGAGCTCACCTTGTTCAAGGACGTTGTAGAGCACGTTCGTGAGTTGGGGGGCGAACTCCAATGCCTGATTCCACACTTCGTTCGCGCGGATCTCCGCTGCCGTACCAGCCGTGTGCTCCGATTCGTACTCGGTGATGGCGTAGCGCGGATAGCGCATCGTCTTCGAGTGAATGGATTCGTCCGCGATGAAGCACAGGCGGTCCAGTGCGTTATCGACAGCCACGTGCGTCTCCGAGGCCACCAGAATGCGCGCATTCGGTTTCGCTTTGAGCGTCTGCAGAATTATCTCCACGATCGCGGTGGTCTTACCCGTTCCCGGCGGGCCCTGCAGGAAGTACAGGTCTTCAGTGGACATCGCGCTCTTGATGACCTCGAAAGCGTTGTCACGGGGGTCGTTGTAGCCCTTCTGAATGGGTGCGCCGATCTTCAGCGCCATATCGTCGAGAGCCATAACCTGACTCGCTTCGGCGATGATCTCTTTGACCTTCTGCTCGGCCTCTTTGTTCAGCTGGCAGCGCTGGCGACTGTCATCGCGCTTGTTGAATCCGATGTCATCGCCTTCCTTCAAGCTCTTGTTGCTGTAGTAGTGGTGTAGCAGCCGGTTGTGGATGATATTGCTGTTGGCGCCTTGGCGGAAGCGGATCAGGTACTTGATTTGACGCTCGTACTTGACGCACGTTTGCCGGTCATCTTTGGACAGCTCAAGTACTTTGGTTAGGTACTCCAGCCAGTCATCAAGGTGGTCAATGAAATCGAAGACGCGGCCTTCGGGCATAGATTTGGGCTGCTTGTGGTTATTCGCGTGATCCATATCAGTTGACCGTAGCTTTCAGGAGAGTTTCTACACCGGCTGGATTGTTCAAGCCGAGGTTGATAGTGATGCTGCGGATCAGCTTGGGCTTGTCCTCATCTTCCACTACTGAGATGGGAAGCACGATGGGCTTTCCGATGATCTCTTCTACGATGGCCATATCTGAGTTGATGGAGAGCACGCCCATGTTCACGTCGGCCATGTTGGCTGAGAACAGCGCATCGAGGGACAGCAAAATTCTGGATTTGGAGAACTGAGGTAGCGCGCTCAGGATCTGGTCACGGGTGGTGTAGCCAAGGCGCACAGCGTAGCAAACAGCCAGAATCGACTCTTTGAGATTGCGCTTGCGCCAATGGAAAGTGATTTCAGTTTTCATGTGGAGGCTTGTCTGTTCTGGTTCTTGATCTCATAGTGCTTGCGGCGGTCCTCTCGCGTGCTGACCCCGATGGCGCGATGCACATCGAAGTCCTTGCCCATGCGGAAGATCTCCACGATGCGGCGAATGCTCTCGTCCGGCTGCAGTGAGTCGAACTTGCCCAGCATTTCTTTCAGTTCATTGCCACGCTCATAGATCATTTTTCTGGCTGTGCTGATCTCACGTCGTCTCTCTCCGACTTCTTGGCGTTCGCGGAACAGCCTATCCCGTGTAGCCTTGTCTTCGTTGAAGGTGGAGAAGTCACCGCTCTGGCGGTTTGCATCAATCCTGGAGCGAATATCCTGGAAGTCATTGGCCAGATTATTGAACTCATCTTGGACTTCTCTTTGAATATCAGCAGTCCCTTTGTGCATTGAGAACAGCTTTGGCAGGGTGACGGCACCCTCAATCTTGGCGATCCACGAGTCAGCAAGACTGCTTCCTGTGGCGGCGGAGCCAAAGTGGTCACTGAACCTATCTTTGATCTCGCAAAAGAGTTCACTGCACTTTCTGTACTGGTCGTTGAGCTCGGCCTTGTGGGCTTTGTGCTTCTCAATGAGCTCTCGCGAAGAGGCAATCAGCAGGTCGCGTTCATGGCACAGCTCCTTGGTCTCCGTCTGGAGCGTCATAGAATGGCTCTTTAAGCGGCTTAGGTCATGACGGATCGACTCGCTGCTGCTCTTTTGGTTGTTGCTCACCTGGCGCACGGTGCGCTCAATGAACGTGGAGCTAACGAGGATGGGGCGCTCTTTGATCATGTGGCGCCACTCGTTGCGTTCATTACGCTGGGTAAGCTTGTTCAGCTCCACCTGCAAGGCAGTAATGAAGTCCAGCATATGGTACTTGGTGGTGATTCGTTCCGAGAGCAGTTGAATCTTCTGCTCAGCGATGGACGTGTCCATCCAAGAGTCGAAGCAGACAAACATCTTGTCTTGGAAGTCACCCAAGTGGGGTACATAGACTTCCGCCAACGCAAGCTGCTTATTCACGAACGCTATGAATTCCTTGAGCTCGGCATCGCGCTTCTTCTTGTACGCAACGACCTGGGCCCGGTAATCATCGGCCTGAGCCTTCAGGCGCTCCATTGCAGCCTTCTCGTGCCGCTCTACTTCGCGGATCAGAGCATTTGTCTTTGCCGTTTCTTTTTCTAGCGACCGACCGCAGAAAAAGTGCATTATTTTCTTCAAAATCATAGTGATTACGCCTGCAGCAAGAACTCGTAAGCCTGGTCGAATCCAGTGGTTGCGGGAAGGATCAAGTCGACCCGGTCTTTCAGTGCTCCATCTAGCTGCAGCTTGAGCTGGCGATCTTCTGCGCTGTTGGTCAGACCTTGATCGACCATCGCGTTCAGGTGTTCGATCTCCTTCAGGTAGGAGTCGATTCGGACCTGAGCCTGCTCTTCTTTCTGCTTTTCGGCGGTGATCAAGTTGGTATCGTCTTGATACTGCTTGATCACAGGGGTGAAAAGCAGGTAGTTTAGCTCCAGATGTTTGTCTAGGCTGGTGCGCATCTCGCCGAATTTGTCCGCAGCTTGGTTGATAACTTCGCGTTTCGCTTGCTCGTACTGCAGGTCCATTGCGTGGATCTGGTACTTGAACTGCTCCATCATCTCTTCCATCTGCCTGCGCTCTGCCTGATCGATCTGATCGAAGCGGCTGTACATGTCAGCCTGGATGGATTTGAGCTGGCCCTTGCGGGTGCTGTACTCGGAAAGTACCGAGATCGCGCCGGCGAATGGGATGCAATCGGTCCAGGCGAATTTATTTTCCGACAAGGTGCCAACCGAAGTTGCGTACTGGGTCAGGGTAATTTGCCCAGATTCAAGCTTGGCAGCTGCGTCCGTGATGTCCTTGATCGCGATCTTGGACCCAACGCTTTGGAAGTGGCCAACAAACGATCCAATCGCCAGCGAGAACCCGATTGCGAACACCGCGCCGAGAGCGATAGGGCCGAGAGCGCCCAGAGTCGTCCCCAGTACCGCTGTCGATGACACGCTGGAAGCGATGAACTGCCCAAGGAACGCCGACGCTGGCGCTGCCAGTCCGGTGGCGCAGGTAGTGCCAACGATTTGAATGGTGCTACCGATGGAGAACGATGCGAACTCGATGCTATCGATTTCGCTGTTGCAGAACTTGTAGAGGTTTTCGCCAAGCGAGATCGCGATGGCCACAGTTGCTGCAGCCACGTTTCCTTTTGTCAACTGCCGGCCAATACTCCCACCCATAGACGAAGCACCGGCCTTGGCAGCAGCCCCACCTGCAACTTTAGCGGCGGTTTTGGAGGCTGCTTGTGTCGCGGCATCAGTCATCATCTGGCCGAGGTGCTGCACGCCGGTTACAGCTACAGCACGGCCAGCCCCTTTGAGTGCGCTGAACACGATGTTCTGTGCCGCCTCCATGCAGCGCTCTTTGGTCATCCGCTCGTTGCTGCTCAGAATGCCGTACAGCTCGCCTGCAGCGGCAAATGTGGCTCCCGACAATGCTCCAGACTTAGCGGCATTACGGTACTGCATGCCATTGAACTCTGCCCTGACCCGTGCTGTTTCCTTGTAGCCAGGCCCCTCACCATTTTCCTTTGCATCCTTGGCCAGCTCTTCAGCGCTGCCCTCGCCCTTGCGATTGAGCCCTGTGCTTTGGATGTTCTGGTCGTCGTTGGAGGAAATCTTGTCGGTAGCCTTGTCTGCGGTGTCTTTATAGCTATCGGCGACTTCAGGACGGTTCCCCTCTGCCTTGGCTGCGCGCTTAGATGCGGCGTCCTTTACATCCTGGATCTGATCCTTGGGGACCACCTTGCCAACGGTGTCGTACTTCTTTGGGGACAGTGCTGCAGCCGTGGAGTCCCCATCTTTGTAGAACTTCACCTGATAATCGTGGCTACCTCTTGGAGTGTTCACACGAATATCGGCCACAGGGTCATTGACTTGGCCGACATCGAGCGTAGCGTTGTGGTTGAGCTGCCCTTTGGCGGCTGCTTCAATGTTGAATGAGCCCACATGGTGAGCTTCAGCAGTGAACCCCTGCTGAACATCTAGAGATTGAGTTGTCAGGTCACCGCTTTTGGTCGTGACCGAATTCATGATCCCAGTCTTGTAATCAGCGAGTGCCTTGCTAAGTGCCTCGCCCTGGAGCTGGTTGAAGCAGCCAATAGCAAAGGAAGAACCAAAATCTATACTCTCCGATTTTCGCTTGGAGTTTTTATATTTTGAGGGAGACATAAATCTCTTAAATAGAGTTGATTGACGGAGTGACTCGGCTGCGATCTGTAATACTCTTAAGTTTTCGGACGAAGCTTCGACGTCAGCTATCAGACCGGAATCAAACGCCTGCTACCTCGCAGTCAAGTGACGCTTAACACCATTGATCGTCAAGGACTTGGATACACGGGTCATTGCGACGTACAGATCCTTAGCATCCAGTGCGTCTGTGTCAAGAATTACCGCATGGTCATAGTCCAGCCCCTTCACTAACAGCGTCGTTCCTATGAGCTTTCGGTGACTGATCGGTCGTCCCGTGTGCCTCATGTCGCGCTGATAATTGTTCGCGGCCTCTGTCAGATACTGTTGGCATTCCTGTTCTCCCGCAGTGTGGAGCAAGCCGGTTATGCCATGCGACGCAGTCTCCTTGCTCGCTTGGCGGGTATAGTCGTAGGTACACTTGGTGTTTCTTTACTGGTTACCGCCACTTAACGCGTCACGAGAGATACCAAGCGAAACGCATCCAGTTGGGAAAGCGGCGGTATTGACGAGTGGTGAGCTCAAGGCTCTTCATTTCTAATGCGAGGGCTTTCATGTGAACGCCAATGTCGTCGAAGCGTGAAACCGATTCCGGTATGGAAATTCGTTCCAGCGCGCGGTCTAGCGAGGAAACAGGAGCTTTGTCAGTCGGAATGTTGGATGCGGCGGGGGCACCGCTACCTTCCGCGATCAAGCGCTCCATCGAGATCACCATGTCGATTAATGCGGCCGCAATAAGAATCGCATTAGTCATGTTTTCTCCACCGGAGTTTGCGGTCTCGAGTTGTCGGTCGATATGTAGCAACGTCAGGATTCGAGCGGGGATCGGCGGATGCGTTGATACATCAAGGTTTCCGAGCTCTTTCAGTGCAAAGTCCGGTAATAGGGAAAGCAGACCTATTACGACGCCAATGCATACAACCAAACCTCGATTCGCGCCAGAGGTCAGCAACGCCTCCCAGACCACTCCCATCGAGTCGTCGCACGCTACTGTCGTGCTTTGAAACTTGCGGGCTTGCTCTTGCATTAATTGCCGCGTGTAAATCAGTCCGTTTACGTCGGCGTCGGCCTCAAGGGCCTGACTTCTGATCCTTCGCTCCCGTGATAAGTCACGCTCTGCGGCAGCTGCTGCCCACTCATCGAGAATGTCCAACCCGTCAAATAGTGCATGATCGTCTAATCTCGCCGCAGATCGCGTGTACGCGGCTTTATCCGCGCCCTCATGCCCGAGTCCGGCATGGGCCAACTCATGATGAACAACAAATGCAAACGCGACATGGGCGAGCAGCCCCCCGAAGGCCGCGCGGTGATCTTCATCATTAGGAAGCTTGCCCCATAGATCCGACAAGAAGTTTCGCGCCTGACCTTCTCGAAGTGCGCTGCCCAAAAGCCGCTCTGCCTGTCCGCACGCGACCTGAATGTTTTGCACCAGGCCACGGGTTAGAAGTACGCCGTAGCACTGAGCGGGCCAAATCACCCATGCGCCGGATTCATCGCGGTCAAGGAGGTGGAACTCGATCGGTTTCGCGTGCTCCATGGCGAGAAACATCCGCTTCACAAGCATTTCGCCAAGCTGATGGAACTCCTCCTGTTCGGCTAGCGCGGTGGCGCGACGCCCAAGGATCCGGGGCGCCGTAGACGAGTTGCGCCAGATCTTTGAAAAATTCTCACTGAGCCACTTGTCCAAGTATTTTGCAGGGTGCATAGGCCTAAATCTGACTGATCAATAAAATCGGTTTTGTGGCCGTTGTCACGGGTAGAACGTCCATTCGAACAATGCTGTCACGCGAACTTGAACGTCGCCTCTTGGCCGAATGTGGAAGTTTCTCGTTGGAGCGAATGCATCAAAATACCTCGAACGAACACCAGTCGGGCACAAACCCTTCAAAAATAAAAAAATCGTCGACGTATGTGAGACCGCGGCTTTCCAGTGACTTCATGCACTCGTCGGCTGCATCACTTCCAAAAAATGGCCCGAGCGATATCAGACTATCGGATTCGTCAAAGTACGTCTGCAAATTGAATTCGGCCATGACCGTTGCCAGGTCGACAAGCTTGGCCGCGAGCGCCGCCCGTCGGACAACAATTCCGAAATCCCTAGATACTTTCATCGATATGCGGCTAGAGCGAATGAGCGGCTCTGATTGTCAACGATCTCTGCACCGAGGTCGAGTGTCCCTTCCTGGCCGAACCGAGCCACAGAGCACCCCTAAAGCTGGCGGACCGGCTTCGACCACAACCTTGAAGTAACTTCAGATGTCAACATTGAGCGAAGGAAATTCCAAGTAGCGTGAATCTCGACACTGCGTGCGCCACGGCAGGCAGGGTAACCGCCTGGTCACCGCGATGAACACACCACCAGGCTGGTGACGGTGCGCGCGGCGCATCCGGTCAGCTTTGCACGCGAAAACGCGCTCCGTCACGCGCCTTCCGGATGGCAAAACCTCGTAATTTCAGTGTAATATCCGCTGCAGAAGACCATTTGTATTATCAATCGAAATAATGAAAACAGTCAGCCGGATTCAATCCGGCGACTGATACGGGGAAAGCTTGAACTCGCCATTCAATACCGGTGCATCCGGATCCGTTGGGCCGTCCGTGCCAGTTCACGTCGGCCGGATCTCTTCTTCTCTACGCCGGCACTTCCCGCGCGGCCGACCCCATTCCGACTGATATCCCGCGCTGAACGGCCCGTTCCGCGTCGCCCGCCTTCGTAGCACGCGGCCGGTACGCCGCCATCCCGCGATTCGGACACACGTGCGCATGCCCGCGCGGCGCCGTCACGTCGAACGATCAAAAGAAGAGGATTACTGAATTATGACTGCGTGTACCCACTGCGGAACCGATCTGCCCGGCGGTCTCAAGTTCTGCAAGCAATGCGGAACCCCGGTTGCGGCCATCCGGACCGAAGCGGCCAGCGCACCGTGCCGGAACTGCCACGCCGCGCTGACGCCGAACCAGCGTTTCTGCAACAAGTGCGGGACACCCGTCGCATCGGTCAATGACGCCGGTGCGATCGAGGCGGAGGTGCCCGCGTCGCCGGCCGAGCCCGCACTGCAACCCGCACACGTGGCCGCGGAATCCGCTCACGAATCTGCATCCGGCACCGTCGACGCGCAAGATACGCAAGCGGACATCAGCGGCGAATCGATGGCGGCGAACACCGCGGGGAACGACCTCTCGCACGTCGCGAACACCGACGATCCGGTATCGGGTCGTGCGAACGCACCGCTGCAATCGCACGACGCCGCGGCAACGGCCATGCACATCGCAGCGGCAGATCATCGGGGCGATGCAGTTGCTGCGTCGCAAGCCTCGCCCGTCGTCACGGATGCGCAATCCGCGCCTGCAAGCGCATCGGCGAATGCCGCAGCGGCACTCGCCGACGGCGAAACAGACGGGGTCGATGCGGCTGCCAAGCCTCACGACGTACCGGATGACGATGTAACGTCGGCGTTGGCCGAACCCATGCGCCCGGCATCCGGTGTCGTGCCCCCGCCGATACCGCAGCCCCCGACGACGAACGACGCTACGTCGGCAAGACTCAAGATCGTCGCAGCCGGCGTCGCGGTCGCGATCGCCTGCGCGGGTGGCGCGTTCTGGTGGCACGGCCGCCAGGCGAGCGCACCTGCAACGCCCGAGCCGGTCGCCGCATCCACGGTTCCTGCGTTCACGGCCAACGCCGCATCGGACATCGCGGGACCCGGTTCCGCCACCACCGGCGCGGCGGTTGTGACGACACCGCCCGACGCACCGGCGTCCGCGCCGACCGATACGGCCGCCGCAGCGATGACCGCGCCCGCCTCGGGCCCGGCCGTCGTGCCCACTGTTACGACGCCTCCGCTGCCCGCGCATGCCCCGGCCGTA
>NZ_JAAGPC010000107.1:0-30496 GCF_017104595.1 Burkholderia sp. Tr-20390
ACCAGGACCCCGCCCCTCCACCTCACGGCACCGGCGCTCCCCTGCCGCCCGGGCGCGCGCCCCACCCCTGCGCCGCGCGCGCCGGGCGCGCCGGGCACGCTGGCGCACGCGGCTCGCGGAGCCGGCGGCACTGCGCACGGTTCGCACGTCGTTGTTCGGACACATGCCGGGCTGGTTTCCGCCGCATGTGCCGACCGGCCCGTGGCGGCCCGTGGACGTGCTCGATCCGGCCGACGGGCCCGTTCTCGTCGATTGCGACCTGCGCGCGCGCATCGAAGGCGACACGGGCTGGCTCGACGCGGAACTGACGTTCGCCGCGCCGCTGCCCGACGCGCTCGCCGCACGGCTGTCGTGCGGCAAACACCACGCCACGCTCGAACGGGCCGGCCCCGACCGCCTGCGCGCCAGCGTCGCGGTGCCCAACGTGTGCCGCTGGTGGCCGCATACGCACGGCGAGCCGGTGCTCTACGACGTCGCACTGCATCTCGGCGACGCGTTGCGACCGCTCGGTGCGACGGGTTTCCGCACGATCGAAGTCGACGCCGGCGCCGACGGCAAGGGCTTCGGGCTGCGCATCAACGGCGTGCCCGTGTTCGCGCGCGGCGCGTGCTGGAGCAGCGCCGCGCCGCTCGCGCTGCACGCGGACGACGCCACCTACGCCCGCCTGCTCGGGCTCGCGCGCGACGCCGGCTTCAACATGATCCGCGTCGGCGGCACCATGACCTACGAGGCCGATGCCTTTCACGCGTGGTGCGACCGGCTCGGGCTGCTGGTCTGGCAGGATTTCATGTTCGCGAACTTCGACTATGCGCTCGACGATCCCGGATTCGCGGACAACGTCGATCGCGAAGCCCGGCAGTTCCTGTCGCGTCACAGCGCATCGCCGTCGCTCGCCGTCCTGTGCGGCGGCAGCGAGATCGCACAGCAGGCCGCGATGTCCGGGCTCGGGCCGAAGCAGCGCTTCCTCGAGCTGACCGCCGACCGGCTGGCCGGCCACGCGGCCGCATGCCGACCGGACGTCCCGTACGTGCCCGATTCGCCCGACGGCGGCGTGCTGCCGTTCGCCCCGCGCGAACGCGTGTCGCACTACTACGGCGTCGGCGCGTACCTGCGCCCGCTCGACGACGCGCGCCGCGCGGACGTGCGCTTCGCGAGCGAATGCCTCGCATTCTCGAACGTGCCGTGTGACGCGACGCTCGCCGAGCTCGGCTGGCCCGGCGCGCACGAGCCGCGCTGGAAGGCAGCCGTGCCGCGCGACCCCGGCACGTCGTGGGATTTCGAGGACATTCGCGACCACTATCTGCAAACGCTCTACGACGTCGTGCCCGACCGGCTGCGGCGCGAGGATCCGGCGCGCTACTTCGAGCTGTCGCGCGCGGTGATCGCGGACCTGATGCGCGAAACGTTTTCCGAATGGCGGCGCACCGGCTCGCGCTGCGCCGGCGCGCTCGTCTGGCAGTTCCAGGATGTGATGCCGGGCGCCGGCTGGGGGCTGATCGACGCCGCGCACCGGCCGAAATCGGCGTGGCATGCATTGCGCCAGGTCCTGCAGCCCGTGCAGGTGCTGCTGGTCGACGAAGGCTTGAACGGGCTCGACGTGCATGTCGTCAACGAGCGCCCCGCGCCGCTGTCGGCCGCGCTCGAGCTGGTCGCGCTGCGCGACGGCCGCACGCCGGTCGCGCGGGCCGGCTGCCCGGTGCGGATCGCCGCGCACGACACGGTGCGGATCGGCTCGGCCGAGCTGCTCGGCCGGTTCTTCGACTGGACCTACGCGTACCGGTTCGGGCCCTGCGAGCACGACACCGTCGTCGCGACGCTACGCACCGACGACGGCACGCTGCTGTCGCAGGCCTTCCATTTCCCGTCCCGCACGCATCCGGCCGTGCTGGCGCGTCGTGAACTCGGGCTGGAAGCGTGCGTGTCGCGCACCGGTGACACGTGGCACGTCGATATCGATACACGGCACGTCGCGCGTCATGTGCAGATCGATGCGCCGGGCTACGTGCCCCGCGACGACTGGTTCCATCTCGCGCCCGGCACGCCGGCGCGCGTCGCGCTCGTTCCGCTTGAAATGATCGAAAAGCATGGCACCACGGCCGACGTGCCGCCGACCGTGGAAATCCGGGCCGTGAACGCCGCGCGCACGGTGCGCGCCACGCAGGCCGGTTGACGCAACGCTCGCGGCTGTCGGCAGCCGCGCGCGTCGCCTGTCGAATCTCAGTCGGACGAGCCCGTGCCGCGCGGCCGCTCGATCCCGTATGCCTCCATCCAGCGATACAGCGTCGCGCGCGACACACCGAGCTCGCGGGCCGACGCCGCGACACGCCCGCGCGTGCGCAGCAGGGCGGTTTCGATCGCCTCGCGCTCGATCGACTTGCGGATGTCGGCCACCGACGGTGACGCCGCATCGAGACAGTATTCGAGCTCGAGATCCTGCGCGGTAATCAGGCGCCCTTCCGTCATCACGACTGCGCGGCGCACGCGGTTGATCAGCTCGCGGACATTGCCCGGCCAGTCGTGCTTGTAGAGCGCCGTAATCGCGTCCGTCGAGAAGCCGCGCACGCGATGGCGCGCGTCGCCGCGAAAGCGTTCGAGCATGTGGTGCGCGAGCAGCTCGATGTCCTTGCCGCGCGCACGCAGCGGCGGCTGGTCGATGCGCATCACGCACAGACGGTGGAACAGGTCAGGCCGGAAGCGCCCCTCTTCCATCGCGTCGCGCAGGTCGACGTGCGTCGCCGACACGATCCGGACATCGACCGGCACCGGATCGCTGCCGCCCAGGCGATGAATCGCGCGTTCCTGCAGAAAACGCAGCAGGCTCGCCTGGCTCTCGTGCGGCAGGTCGCCGATCTCGTCGAGCAGCAGCGTGCCGCCGTTCGCCGCTTCGACGTAGCCGATCTTGCGCGCATTCGCACCGGTAAAGGCGCCGCGCTCATAACCGAACAGTTCGGATTGCAGCAGATGCGGGGGAATGGCGCCGCAGTTGACCGCAACGAACGGGCCGTTGCGGCGCTCCGAATGGCGATGGATCGCGACGGCTGTCAACTCCTTGCCGGTGCCCGTTTCGCCGAACACGAACACCGGTGCGTCCGTACGCGCGAAGCGCCGCACCGTATCGAACAGCCGCAGCATCGCACTGCAGGTGCCGACGATGCCCTTTTCCTCCGATTCGAGCCGTTCGCGGTCGCGCGCGAACAGGCATTCCATGCCGTACGCGTGGCCGACGGTATCGGCGATCCGCTGGTGCGACGCGGGCAACGTGACGTAATCGAAGCAATAGTCACGCAACAGCGCCCGCACGTTCGGCGAAGCAGTCTGGCCGACGTCCACGAGTGCGACCCAGACGACGTCGCGCATCGACGCGCAGGTCGACGCGATGCTGCCGATCGCATCGGCATGGCCGCCGCTCAGGTCGAGGATGCCGCAGGTGATTTCGCCGGACGTATCACGCAGCTCGCTCGCCTGCGCGACGATCGACACTTTCCAGTCGCGCCGCGCCAGCTCCTTTCGCAGCATGACGGACGGCGACTGCGTCCAGTAAATCAGCGGACGCTGCCCGTTACCACTCCCCGCGTCGGCGCTCTTATCGCGCGTTATTGGCATATTCATAACGAACCATCACTTTCTCCACTCCGCGAACCGTTCGCGTGCGCTGCGGCCGGCGGCGCATGGCCACCTTTCCGCGCTGCGTTTCCGCAGCCTTGGCGAAGATCGAAACTGCACACGGCGAGAACCCCCGGAGGTCGAACCGGATGTCATCCGGCCTCGTTGTCATCGAACTCGAAGGAAACGCGCGGCTGCGGGAGCCGCGACGTTCCCGCTTTGACGCGACCCGCCGGCAGGCGGGGCACGTCGACAAACGGAGCATCCGTCCGCATGTGCGTCGCGTCGTACACGACGATCGCGGCCGATGCTGAACCGGATGGCGGCCAAACCACAAGCGGAATGGCCGTCGCACTTCATCCGTTCGTGAATCTACACCTCGTTTCGAGATGGTCTTGTTACCAAAAGATAATCCTGAATCAGCCGGTTACGCAGCCGGTCGCCCCGCGCGACCCGCCTTTGGCTACTGAGATTTGATTCTCTCTCAACATTCGCGTCAATCAGTGCCAAATACTACATTTCCGCCAGATAGACCCCGTCGATTGCGCGTGATTTTCACCGAAATCCTTTAAAAAGACCGGCACCGCACGCCACCTGCCGCATAATCGCGCGCGCGGCCGGCCGGCTGCGCCGTCCCGGCACGGTGCACGGGCCGCCCGACGGTTACACTCCGTAATCAACCGGTGCGATCGCCGCTCAGGTTCGCAGCGCCGCCTCGCCCTCCCGGACCGGCTGGTCGCCCATGCCGTCCTCGATCGACGCATCGTCGTGCGGCGTGAAACCGACGGGACCGGTGGGACCGGCCATCTCCTCCTGCAACGCAGCATAGCCATTCATCACGAAGCGCGTGAGCTCGTCCCGAAAGCGCGCCGAGCTGAAGCACTCGGCATTCGCGCGGCACGCACGCGGATCGATCGCCCCGCGCGGCAGCGCCTCGAATCGGGCAAGCGCATCGACCAGTGCGTCGACCGTCTGCGCGCGGTAGAACAGTCCCGTCGCGCCGGTGCCGGGCCACGCGCGCACCGACTCGCGCACGCCGCCCTTCCCGTACGCGATCACGGGCGTGCCGCATGCCTGCGCCTCGACCGGCGAAATGCCGAAGTCCTCTTCCGCGGCGAACACGAATGCGCGTGCACGCTGCAGGTGGTCGTGCAGCACGTCGAACGGCTGGTAACCGAGCAGCGTGACGTTCGGCCCGGCCAGCGCGCGGATCTTCGCCATCTCCGGCCCGTCACCGATCACGACGAGGCGGCGTTCCGGCGTACGCGAGAACGCGTCGACGATCAGGTCGATCCGCTTGTACGGCACGAGCCGCGACGCGGTCAGGTAGAACGCCTCCTTGTCCGGGCGCAGCGACAGGTGGTCGACGTCGACCGGCGGATAGATCACGGTCGCATCGCGCCGGTAGGTCTTGCGGATACGGCGCGCGATGAAATGCGAATTGGCGGCCACGCGATCGACGCCGTTCGCCGACCGCGCATCCCAGTTGCGGATGTAATGCAGCAACGCGCGAGCGATGGCCGATTTTGGCCCGCGTGCGAGGCCGGCCTCGTTCAGGTACTGGTGCTGCAGGTCCCACGCATAGCGCACCGGCGAATGCACGTAGCTGGCGTGGAACTGGTCCGGGCCGCTGAGCACGCCCTTCGCCACCGCATACGAGCTCGACAGCACGACATCGTACGCCGACAGGTCGAACTGTTCGATGGCCAGCGGGAACAACGGCAGGTAGCTGCGGTAGCGCGTGCGCGCGAACGGCAGCTTCTGGATGAAGGACGTGCGCACCGCGTGGCCGCGCAGGCAGTCCCGATCCTCGAGGAAATCGACGAGGCTGTAGACATCGGCCTGCGGAAAGCAGTCGATCATGTGCGCCAGCACGCGTTCGGCGCCACCAGGCACGACCAGCCAGTCGTGGACGATTGCAATCTTCAAATGCCGCTCCCGATTCTCCATTGACGTTCGATAACGGTGAACCGCGCAACGCGGCCGCCATGCCATGGCAATTATCGGAAAGCACCGGCACCGCCGATGTGTGCTAGCGGACACTACGGCGCTGTCGGCACACGACGCCTCGCTCGCTCGAACCCCGGCATGGGTAAGCTTTCGAACAGACCGGCGCGCGCCGCATCCGCATCATGATCATCGCCGCTTCTCACGGGACGACCGTATTCGTGCGACTCGGCGTGCTGAAGGTTTCACACGAGGACCGCATCATGGAATGGCATTGTTGTGAATTCGAACATCTGAGCGCCGTCGATCTCTATGCAATCCTGCGCGCACGCAACACCGTGCTGGTCGTCGAGGATGCGCATACCCATCTAGACATCGACGGCAAGGACGCGGGCGCATTGCACGTCTACGCCACCGTGCGCAACGGCGACGTGGCGGAAGTCGCGGCCTACGCACGGCTCCTGCCCGGCGACGACATCGATCCGGACGTCGTGATCGACAAGGTACTGACGAGCGAAGCGTGCCGCGACGGCGATACGCTCGAACACCTGCTCGAACGTGCACTGACCGCCGCACTGGCCGCATGGCCGGACGCCGCGCTGCGCATGCACGTTCCCGCGCCGCGCCAGGCGTTCTACAAACGCTTCGGATTCCGCAAGGCATACGGGCCGTATCTCGAACAGGGTGCGCCGTTCGTCGGCATGATCCGGCCGGCCGACCGCACCGCCGGCGCACTGCGCCAGCTGCTGTCCCGGACCGTTTCGACGACCCGGACCAGGAACGAAGACGCGCGTGCCGACGCACGCGTACACAACCGGCTGCCCGCCGATACCGGAGCCAACCGATGACACCCACCCTACGCCCGGTTCCCGCACCCGACCTTCCACGCATCCTGCCGGTCATCCTCGCCGGAGGTTCCGGCACGCGCCTCTGGCCGCTGTCGCGCGAACAGTTTCCGAAGCAGCTGATCGAGCTGACCTCGAACGAATCGCCGCTGTCCGCGACGGCGCGTCGCCTGAACGGCATCGCGAACGCGGTGCTGGGCGACACGCTGTTGCTGGTGTGCGGCGAACAGCATCGCATCATGAGCGCCGCGCAAGTGGTCGACCGTGCGGCGCCCGCCCGAATCCTGCTCGAACCCGCCGCGCGCAATACGGCACCGGCGCTCACGCTTGCCGCGCTCGACGCCTGCGAACTCGAGGACGACCCCGTGCTCGCGGTGATGCCGGCCGATCACGTGATCGCCGATGTCGGCGCGTTCCAGGATGCGATCGCGCGCGCGGCACGTTACGCGCAGGAAGGCGCGATCGTCACGCTCGGTGTGCTGCCGCGCCGTGCGGAAACGGGCTACGGCTATATCCGGGTCGGCGAGCCGCGGACGAGCCGCCACGGCGGCCAAGGCGGTTATTCGATCGGACGCTTCGTCGAGAAACCCGACGCGGCGCTCGCCGAGCGCTACCTGCAGTCGGGCGACTACTGGTGGAACAGCGGCATTTTCGTCACGCGCGCATCGGTCTGGCTGAAGGCGATTCACGCTCTGGCGCCCGAGATCCATGCGGCCTGCGAGTCGGCATGGCGCGCGGGCGTCGCCGACGATCCGTTCTTCCGGATCGACGCCGCAGCCTTCGACGCGTGCCCGTCCGACTCGATCGACTACGCGGTCATGGAACGCCTGGCCGACAGCAGCGAACTCGGCATCGAAGGCATCGTGGTGCCGCTCTCGGCCGGCTGGTCGGATGTCGGCACGTGGGACGCGATCTGGGAAATCATGCCGAAGGACGACGACGGCAACGTCGCCCGCGGCCCGATCGTGTTCGAGGACACGCAGGACAGCCTCGTGCGTTCGGAGGGCCGTCTCATCGCGTGCGTCGGGATGAAGGATGTCGTCGTGATCGAAACGCCCGACGCGGTACTCGTCGCGAACAAGCACGACGTGCAGCGCGTGAAGAACATCGTCGCGCGCCTGAAGAGCGACCGGCGCCCGCAGGCGAGCGAACACCGCAAGGTGCAGCGTCCGTGGGGGCATTACGATTCGATCGATCTCGGCGAGCGGTTCCAGGTGAAACGGATCGTTGTCGAACCGGGCAAGCGTCTGTCGCTGCAGATGCACTATCACCGCGCCGAGCACTGGATCGTCGTGCGCGGCACCGCGAAGGTGACGCGCGGCAACGAGACCTTTCTGCTCAGCGAGAACGAGTCGACGTATATCGCCGTCGGCGAAGTCCATCGCCTCGAGAATCCCGGCCGCATTCCGCTCGAGATCATCGAAGTGCAATCGGGCAACTATCTCGGCGAAGACGATATCGTGCGCTTCGACGACCAGTACGGGCGCCCGGTCGTCGACACGCTGCCGGAAACGCACGCGGTGCCGCTCACTGCACAGGAACCGCACGTGCCCGTGGTCGAGGGAGACGTCGTGCGGTAATCGCGTGCCGCGCACGCCGGCGCGTGCATCGATTCGTCAGTCGATGCCGCGCTGCGGCGGGCGCGCCTGCCTGAGCGCCTCGCGCACTTGCGGCAACGCCGACGTGTCAGCTCCGACCGTGTCGATCGGCGCCGGCTGCGCGACCTGCGCCGTGCACGGCGCGGCCTTCGCGCCACCCGAAGGACAGCCTCCGCCCCCACCCACCTGCACCGGCATCCCGCCGATCGCGGACAGCCGGTTATCCGCGATCCGGTACTGCGACACGTTTCCCCATACGCGAATGCCGGCAAACCGCGCGCGCGACACGCGGTTGCCGATCACGACCACGCGCGTCACCGAGCCCGACCACGTACTGACGTCGATCGCGGCCTGTTGTGTCAGCGGGCGCGGATCGGTCCGGCCGGCCGCGGTCTGGATCGACGACACCACGTTGTTCTCGACCCGGACGTCGGACGCGCCGTAGGTTCGGTAACTGTCTTCCTGCGCGACGAGGATGCCCGCGCTGACCTGCACGTCGCGCACGATGTTGTTCGAGATCGTCACGTCCGTGCCGCCGACCACCGTGATTCCGCGCCCCCATGCGTTGCCTTCGAGCGAGTTGCCGGTAATCAGCACGTTGCGGCTCACCACCCCGTCGGCCAGGTAGCTCACCACGGCAATCATGTCGTCGCCGGTACCGCGCACGACATTGCCGTGAACCAGCACATTGCGTGCGCCATGCGTCATGTGAATGCCATCGGCGAGCGTCGAGTGAACCTGATTGCCGACGATCGCGACGTCGGATCCGCCAAACACGAAGATGCCCGCACTGGCACCGCCGTCGATGACGTTGTCGAGCACTTGCACGTCGTGCCCCGTCACCTCGACCTTGGTCGACTCCGGCGTGTCGAGACGTGTCGCGCCGGTTCCCTTGAGATGAAACCCGACGAGCGTCGTCCCGTCGCCCCGCATCTCGATCGTCTGATTGCCGGGAACGGTCGCCATCAGCGTTGCGCCGAAACCCGACAGCACGACATGCCGCTGCCGCACGACCAACGAACGACCGACGACATAGCGTCCGGGCATGAATACCAACCGCTGGCCCGGCTGCAGCCGGTCCAGCGCGCGTTGCAGCGCATCAGCCTGATCGGCTGCATCCGGGGCGGGATGAACGTACGCATCCGGTATGTCGGCATGAATCGCAACCGGTGCGGGTGCGCCGGATACGGCCTCGACGAACCCCGGCCACACCAGCCCGGCAGCCATCATCACGCCGGATATGGCGGTGCATACGCGAGACAGGCATTGCGATCCGTGCATATCGAATCAGCCGGTCGCATCACCCGATGCGAACACACGACTACCCCGACGCGACGTGAGCGTACGCGCAAGCTTCACGAACGGCGCTTCGCACAGTCGGTAGCCGGCCCACGACAATGGAATCAAAGGCACCATCGGGACGATCATGTAAAGACCAAGCGGCCATCCTGTGATGTGGAAACGCTGACACAACCAGAACGCCACGAACAGCGGAAGACTGTGCAACAGGTAGATCGAGTAACTGATCTTGCCGATCCATGACAGCAGACGGATACGAAGCCTCAGCAAGGTTGCCAGTATCGCGAAGGTCGCGACGCCGATCATGTAAGCGAGCGAAATAGGAAGATGGAACGCGTTGTGGTGTCGCCAATCCTCGATGGCCCCCGCCAGCGCAATGCCGACGACCGGTATCGTCACGCAGGCGACCGCCGATCGGTAAGTCAACGATAGTCGCGACAGCACACCGCTTCCGGCCAATCGGACCCGCAGCACCTGCGAAGGATTGTCATAGGCCACGCGAAAGCAGGCGCCCCAGAACATGATGCCGAGATGATACGGCATGGTCTTGTACTGACTGAGCAGGTCGGCCGGGAAGAGCTGCAACTTGAGCGTCAACACAAACAGTCCGCATAGCCCGATCGTGACGAGGCACAAATGGAGCATCCGGTGAAGCGCCCCGCACCAGAACAGGATCAGGCACACCCCGTAGAAATACAGCTCCGTTTCCAGCGTCCAGCCATGAGGCAGGATCAGGCTTTCCCCAAACGCCACCGGAATCATGGTCACGTTTGCCAGCAAGCCATGGACGTCCATGCTCTTGTCGAACAAATACCAGTGAACGAAATACCCGGCAGGAAGCGCCAGCCAATAGGCGGGATACAGTCGAAAGAATCGTCGAATGAGGAACCGCTTCGTGCCCGCGCCGATCTCGCCGTGCAGGCTGGTTGGAATCAGCATGCCGCTGATCGCGAAGAAAAGGACGACCCCGATTCTTCCGAAATTCACGGAGCGTTGCAGGGTGTCAAGCACGTACTGTGAGCCGGCAAGGGGAACGAACCGTTCAGCATAGTGCGTCCAGATGACGAGGATCACCGCAACGGCACGCATCGCGTCGATATGGTCAAACCGCTCCGAATGATTCGCTTTTGACATGACGGGCTTGGTGATGATTCAAGACATAAGGCTGCTCGCCTACACGACCGGAAACGCCGTTTCCGACATTGACGAAGCAGACAGAGACGCATTGCGCAGGCTCGCAAACGAGCGATAGCCGAGCGTGCGTCGACAACCTTCTCGCGGCCACACCGGCGAACGACGACAACACGAGCTTGACGAAAGGTCTCGGGATAACCTGGCGCGGTTCATTGGAGGTCCGAATGCTTCGCATCGACCCAATACCACCAGGCGAGCGCGAGAAGCGCATAAAAAACCGTACGCGAGCCGAACATCATCCAGTATTCGCCTTGCTGGACGGCGAAGGTCGCATATGAAAAGACCTTCGCCATCAGCCACAGCATCACGACCCCGCCGCGCATCGCCACCACGATCTGCAGTGCCCCGAGCGCGCCGTACACCAGGCCGGTCATCGCGACAAAGAGCGCGCCCCCGGCGTAGCCGAACCAGTACACGGGCACGGCCATGTTCCCCATCGTGAAGGTGACGTCATCGAACATGTACGCCCGGAGAACGCTCGGTTCGGTGTACGACTTCATCAAGTCACGCAAGCCGCTCGGTTCGGATTCGTCGAAAAACGTCGGCATGGTCCAGGAACCGAGCGAGTTCACGAAACGCCAGAAGGCATCCGTGCCACCGAGCCTGGGTGCCGTGAACAGCTGGGCATCGTTGTCGACCACGTACCACGGCTGGCCCTGCAGCAGGAAGCGCGAAGAGAGCATATCGGCCACTTCAAGCCCCTGCCCCCTGTACGAGTAGACGATGGAGACGGCGCCAAGCAGTAGCGCCAGGCCCGCACCGATGCCCAGATAGCGAACAACCGGCTTGCCGTTCATCGCGTGAATCGAAATGAACGGGGCAAGCGAGCACAGCCCGATGTGCAGCACTGCCATGAATTGCTCGCCATGCATCACATTGAGCGCCAGGTCGACCGCCATCGTCAGGATCGCCGCCACCCGGATGCGCTTGTCGGGGCTGGTGGCGATGGTGCCCAGCAGAAAGCCCATGAACGACTGATTGTTCAGGAACAGGTTGAACATCATCCCGTTCGATGAATCATTCCGCAGCGCATATCGATTGATGCCGGAAAACAACGAGAACCCTGACGTCAGACCGGCGATCACGCCGATCGCGATAATCGTGGCCGCGAGCCCGAATCCCATCGCGATGCTGACCGGTTGCAAGGTGATCCGCGCCTTGATCGACGCTCGGACCGGGCGCTCGTCGAGAAATCGACTGAAGGCAACGAGCGCACAGACGACAAAAATCAGGTAGAACGACAGGAGCCGGCTGAACGCCCCGGTCGCGTCACCGATGACATCGGTTTCCGTCAGGTAGCCACCGTCCTCCAATCCCACGCCTGCCAGGAATGCGGTCATGCCGATCGCCAGCACGTAAAGCATCGACACGGCAAACACCGGACGCGACCTGACCAGGCCGACGAGACCCAGGGTTGCCAACAGCAACGTGCACAACGCGCTCGACTTCGCCATTCCGAGCGCCGGCATCACCGCGTTGAACAGCAACGCCAGCGTGAATAGCGTCAATACGATCACGCCGGTGGCGGATACGAAGCCGCCGTTGCCTCCCAGTGTTCCTGTCACCTTACCCATCGTGCCGCAACCCGAAATTCGTTCCTTCCTTCACGCACCTGCACCATGCAGCTGCGAGCCGATCGCAGGAGATCGGGGACATGGCGTACGGCATCCGGGAACGCATGGTCGCCCCGGGCACGACGAACGGCATGGCTCGCGCCGTATCCGCATCGACCTGACGTTTCAATCCCATCCCGATGACTCATTTGCCACGCTCCGCGCCAATCCATATCACGCAGCGTTTCTGAGCAGTTCCTTTCTTACTCGCGCCCATGCCCTGAACAAAAAGGTATCGGACGGGACAGGGCGAGGACTGGCCTGCGTCCGGGTGTCCGTCGCCTGTCGACGAGCGTTCGCGTAATAGCCGTGGCGGAACGGCGAAGGCTCGAAGCCGTTGAACACCATGCCATCCACATCCAAGCCGAACTTCTTCAGGTTCTCGATCGCCTCCTCCACGCCGGCGTAGCTGACCGAACCTTGCCGCACCACCATCAACGTGAGGTCGGCGAACCTCGACAACATGGCGACGTTTGCGGCCGGATGGGCCAATGGCGCATCCACGATGATCATGTCGTATATGCCCCGCAGCGAAGCGAACAGCGCCTCCACCTTGTCGGCGGCGTACAGGTTCCGCAATGGCTTGCCCCCCGTTCCGGCAGGCAGCACGTCAAGATTGTCATGAACGCGAGAGATCGCCTTCTTGAGATCGAGCGAGCCTTTCAGCACATCCGCCAAACACTTCTCGACTTTCACCGGCACGCATCGCTCCATGCTCGCCTGGCCTGCATCGGCACGCACCAGCAAGGTCTTGAGGCCGCTATCCGCGGACACACTGGCGAGATTGGCAGAGATCATCGATTTGCCCTGCCCCGGCTCGGGCGACGTAATCAGAACGGTCCTTGCTTGGCCTTGCCCGGTGGTCGTCTTGCAATGCAACAGCGACGCGAGATCTGCGATTGCTTCGGCGAACGGCGCGTCAGGGTGCTCCCTCACGGCCATGAAAGCCGACCTGCCGTTCGAGTCCGCCTCGATCTGTTGAGGCGATGACGGGAGTACGCCAAGCATCGGGACACCCACCATCGATTCCAGATGCTTCGGATCACGAACACGCCTGGCGAGCAACGCATAGCCCTGTGCCACGGCAACGCCCAGTATCAGTCCGACCACCGCGCCCAGCACGATCACGAGCATTCGCTTCGGCCGAATCGGCTTGTCGCTCACATCGGCCTTGTCGATGATCGACGCATTGCCGACCGTGCCTGCTTTCGCAATCTGCAACTGCTGCGTATTGTTCAGCAAGCCGACATATAGCTGGTTATTGACTTCGACGTCTCGCGCCAAACGCAAATAGGTCTGCTGCTGCGACGGCAAATGCGCCACCTTGCTTTTCAATTCGGCCGACTGCTGATCGAGCGTCTTCAGCTTGTTGACGACGGCAGCGATCTGGGGCTGTCCGGCAACATACTTGGACGACAAGTCCTGATACTCGAGCTTGGCTTCGAGCCGCGCCTTGTCGACAAGCGCCAATTGGTCAATGAGCAGCCTGACATCGCCTTGCGAATCGATCGACCCCTGCGCGTTGCGGAACGTGTTCAGCGCCTGCTCCGCCTGCTCCAGCCGCGCCTTCACGGCAGGCAGTTGCGCGTCGAGGAATGCCTGGCTGCGCTCGGCATCCTCTGAACGCCGTTTCGCGTTGACATCCAGATAAGCCGTGGCAATCGCGTTGAGCAGTCGCGCGGCAAACACCGGATCGGGATCCTCGAGATTGAGCTGCATGATGCCCGACTGGCGTTTCGTTTCCGCCCCGGTCAACTTGGTCAGGATGGCGTCGAGTCGCACGGACGTGGCAACCCGCCGCACACGGAACTCCGTACCGGCGCGCGCCACGATCCGCGACACCTCCACGCGATATCCGTTACCTTCGCTCGGCGTGCCGATTACGCCCTTCAACACCTCGCGACCATCGCTGTCCTTCAACACGAACCGGTCGCCGTCGAGATAATCGAACTCCAGCTTTTTGCCAAGCTGTGCATCCGGGACGTCGAACCTGGTGAATTCGACTCGTTCACCGCCCCACGCCCAGAACGGGGTATTGAACAACGGAATGACGAGGCCATTCGCATCTTTCGACAGGATCGAACCCAGCAAACCCGCGACGAGCGGAACTCGATTACTGACTGAAACTTCCGCCTGCGCGGCGGTTGCCTCGATCGCCTGGGTGACAACCGTGCGCGAGCGGGCGATATCGATTTCGCCGACTACGGCAGAATTCTGAATATCCAGTGCATTCGAAATCTCGGAAAGCGAACCCAGCGCGCTATGCTTGTTTTCCTGGACCTGTATCAGCGTGTCAACAGAGTAAATCGGCGTCGCCGAAATGGCATATAGAAATGCCAGCAGCAGACACCCCAGAAAAACGGAAATAAACGCTCGTCGATAATAAAATAAATTTTCGAGCAATTCGGCCAGTGTAAAGCGGGACGCGTCGCGAGAAATATTTCCCGCTCCGTCCCGGTACTCATTAGGCGAAGGTCGATCCAATGCCATGCAAAAACTCCCAAATTGCCACCTTGCCAGGCTTCACGCGGCGGCGCGTGCGCTCGGCCATGCGTGCCGCGCGACGCGTACCAGGTCGCGCCGTCCCGGGCGCCTGCCCTGCTGCCGACCGCAGATCGGCAAAAAGTACGTCACTGAACCGTTGCCGCAGGAACACCAATGATTCTGTTTGTCCCGGCCACTATGCGGTAAATGCCCGGCGCGCTAAGTGCGATGGCTTACATTAATAAGCACTGGCGGTGCGAATCACTGGGTTGCCTACCTGTCTCGTGCTATGTTGAGTACGCGTTGTTTCCGCTTCCGGCAACCCGTGACAATACTGTGGCTTGATGGCGCGATCAGGCATATGGCGTGAGCACGTCTTTTCACATCATTCATCGCGCCACCCCGTTTTGACGATTTTTATCAAAAAAGCGGCACAGAACCATCGCTATCGGGGTGTCGAGATGAAAAAACTTCTGATCTGGAAGGCACGGCGAGTATCAAATTTATTTAAATTGTTTCTAAATACAGGACTATCCGGCCAGCCGATCGGCCGGCTTACCATGTTGAATGACGATATGAACACCCCCCTGCTATTCGATGCGCTCGCGCTGAAACAGAACGACCCTGCGGTGCGTCGAATGCGCGCCGCGCTCTCCCTGGCGCTGTCCACCCTGCTTTCGGCGTGTGCGTTTGCACCCGGCCAGCACATGGCAGAGCCGGCCGCACTGCCGGTCACGACCGCCGACAATGGCGACGTGACCAGTGACATGAAGGTCGCGGTCAAGCAGATCGACCTGACGCTGATCAACCAGATTCACACGGAACAGAAGCACCGTACCGCGTGGTCGATTCCGGGCAATCTGCTCGGCAAGCCGAGTGCCTACAAGCTTGGCCCGGGTGACGTGCTGCAAATCACGGTGTGGGATCACCCCGAATTCGCCGCCGCTGTCGGCCAGCCGACGCAGAACACGAAGCCCTCCGACGCAGCGCCAGGTTTCGTCGTCGATAGCGACGGCAACGTGCAGTTTCCCTACGTGACGCGACCGATCCATGCGGCCGGAAAGACCGCGGCGCAAGTCCAGCGGGAACTCGATGCCGAGCTCAGGAAGGTGTTCATCAAACCACAAGTGACCGTTCGCGTGGCATCGTTCCGTGCCGAGCAAGTGTATGTGGACGGCGAAGTACGCGCCCCCGGCTCGCAGACGATCAACGACATTCCGATGACACTGGTCGAAGCGGTCAATCGCGCAGGCGGCTTTGCGCCGACCGCGGATCAGAGTCGCGTGACGGTCACGCGCAACGGCGAGATCTATCCGGTGAATGTCGCGCAGATGATGAAGACCGGCAAAAGCCCCGCCACCATCATGCTGCAGCCCGGCGACCTGTTGCATGTGGGTGCTCGCGACGACAATCCCGTCTATGTCATGGGTGAAGTGAACAAGCCGCTGGCCGTGCCGCCGCTGCGCGATGGCTCGCTCACGTTGAGTGCGGCGCTTTCGGAGGCCGGGCAACTCAACCAGCAAACGTCGAACGCCCAGCAGGTTTTCGTGCTTCGCAAGGCCGCCGACAGCGAGCCGGTCATCTTTCACCTTGATCTGAAGTCGCCCGTCTCGATGCTGCTCGCGAATCAGTTTCCGCTCGCGTCGAAGGATATCGTGTATGTCGACAACACCGGCCTGGTGCGCGCGAGCCGCGTGCTGAACCTGTTGCTGCCGGCGATCAGTGCGGGGTTGACCGGGGCGCTCGTCACCAAGTAATCGGGATGTCGACAGGACGGCTACGGCGACGCCTGTCGACTCGCATCGCACCATGGCAGCCGTGCGGACAGATGGCGAATCCAACGCATCACGCTGCCGTCGCCGCCGAGTCGACCGCGTGCGGATCGCATCAACCCGAACGCGCGGACAGATTGATCAGGCCGACCCGGTCGCGACAGAGAACATACGCGAGCGCGATAGCGACGGCCGATTCGGCGATCAATACCGCGATGGCCGCCCCGCGCTCCGCGAACAGCATGGCAAGCGGCGGCAGCAGTGTCACATTCAATACGCCGGAAGAGATCAGGATGACGCTGAAGGCGCGCTTCATGCCCATCGGCAACATGGTTTGAACGCCGAACAGATCGGTCATGCATGCCATGAACGGCACCAGCGCCAGACAACGCAGTACGCCGACCGTCGGCGCAAACGAGCTGCCGTACAGGATCCGGACGACGAACGGCGCGCAGGCGTAGATCGTTGCCGACATGGCCAGCACCAACGCGCCCTGCAGAACGATCAGCTTTCGCAAGAACGCGAACGCGTCGTCACGCGCGTGATGCATCAGGTACGTCACGTGCGGATAGGTTGCTGCTCTCAGCGGTTGAAGCAGACCGACTGCGGCCCGAATCAACTTGTCACCGGCGGCAAAATAGCCGGCGGCGACACTCCCCGAGACGATACTCAGCAGAACGGTATTGGTCGATGCGTAGAACGAGATCGACGTCGAGGCCAGAAATACCTGCGAGCCGCCTTTCAGGGCGGCTGCGATGTCGGCGAACCGCACGCGGACACTTTCGACCTCGCGACGGAAGAACAGGTACGCAAGCAGCGTTACCCCGCACAGCAACGGCACCGCAGCGTTGATGGCAACAGCGTGCAGGAGATCGTCCGGCGTGCGCACCCACATGAAGAAGGCCACGACACTGCATGCACGGTATACGACCACCGTGGCACTGTAGACGCTCAACTTCTGGATGCCCTGAAAGTACCAGCCCGGCGTAAGCGCGGCGCCCACCGCCATCCCGAACCCGATCAGCAGGGCCGTGCGTTCCGCCGCGAAATGCGGGATGAGCAGGGTCAGGACGACGAGTACGGCGAAGCCGGCGATCGTGATCGCCCATTGGGCGCAAACCGTTGCCCAGAAGATTCGGGATCGCTCCACCCTGCTGTCCGCCAGCGCGACGCGGGGCGTCGCTGTCAGGTCGAAGCTGTAATTGGCCAGGCTGATGAAATACGTTGTCACCGCCAGCACGAACGACAACCGTCCGTACTGCAGCGGGCCGAGCACGCGCGTCAGCAGGGGCAACGTGACGAGCGGCACGACGTACGTCGAGATTTGCAATGCGAACAACAAGGCAAAATTTTTTCGGACAGCGGTCATCGTGCTTTCTGGGCTGAGAGTAAACAGTGTGCCGCGGCTGTCAATGTGCCCACGTTCACGATACCTCCCTACCGATGCCGAGTACGGTGCGCAGCGACGACGCGTAGCGTTCGACCGAGTAACGCGACCAGTCGTAGTGACGATCGTCGCTATCGAGATGCGTGCGCAGTTCGGCGAGCGCGCGCGCGATGCCTTCCGGCGTGCTCCGGTAGAGAATCTTGTTGCCGATCTCGTCGCCAAAGGTCGACAGGCTTCCGATGTCGTGCACGAGCGCCGGCAGGCCGAGCATCGCTGCCTCGACGATCACGAGGGGGGCATTTTCCACCCAGATCGACGGCAACACGAGCGCATCGTGCCGGGGTAGCGCGGCGAACAACGTTGCATGATCGAGGCGCCCGGCGAAACGCAGCCGCCCCGACTCGACGAGTGTCGCGTGCCGTTTCTCCAGGTCGGCCCGCTCCGCTCCGTCGCCGTAGACGGTCAGCGACGCAATCGCATCGCCGGCCGCTTCGCTCATGAGCGCGAGAAACCGACCGAGCCCCTTGTCCGCGTCCACGCGACCGACGAACGCCAGATCGAGGCGATCGCCCCGGACGGGTTTGGGCGGATGGGGAATCAACGTCGAGTCGATCGGATTCGGCACCAGTGTCGCGCGCGTTCGGCCACACTGCGCAATGAGGTCGCGCATGAACGGACTCGGACAGAGAATCTCGTCGAACAGGCCAAGCGGATCGAAAAGCGCGTTGACTGCATGCCAGTGCAGCTTCTTCGCGACATCGTGAAGAACACCGCGCGGGCTCGCCGCAAGCGCGATGCGCCGGCCGCGATGCAGCTGGTCGATCGGCAACGGTTGCGCGCGTCCACCCGGATAGATCAACAGGCTCGGGTTGTAGAACAACAAATGATAATCGTGCGCGGTCATGAACAGACCACATCCCGAGTGCCGCTTGTAGCGAGCGAGCACGGGCAGAATCGCGCTCGACAGCAGGTTGTGGTAATTGTGCACGAGGATGCGTTGCGGGCGAAATCGCTCGAGCAGCGTGACGAGCGCACGCGCGGCGGCACGTGACCATGCGCGTGCGCGCCCGCTGCCGTCGACATCGGGCAATGCACGCTCGTCGAAGGTTTCGACCACGACGCCCTGGCAAGCACGAAGCACGTCGACGGACACCCGGTACACTTCCTCGCCCCCGCCTTTCCGAACGAAGTCGTTGATCACCAGCACATGCATCACGATCGACCTCGGTGGACGCCATGTCGCGCGTGCGATGCGACGTCATCGCCTGCATGGCCGGGCCCGACTTTCGCTCGCTCGTTTCGCGAACCGGCGTCATCCCGTGTCGCATGCGCAAGATCGTGCGTTACCCGCTGGCGGTGACGCCTGCCCCACTTTCGATGTGTCCGACACGCTTGCTTCATTGTCATTCCTGGATGGAGTCGCGATGGCGCTTGCGAACTGGCAACCCCATGAAAACTCGACACGATCAGGATAAGGTGACCGAAGCGGCGGATCTGTTCGTCCGGTTACGTTAGCGGGAGACTTTGGCAAAACCAACCGCGGCCGACGCCCCGGAGCCGCGTTCCCGAGACGCTCGCCAGGGAGAGACGCGGCGGTCGCCGCCCGGTCGCGCCTGCATGCGACGTCTGCACGAACGTCATGAAGGCGCGTGTTCCGGTTGCGCGGGTACCGCGAATTCGGCCGGCGCGTACCAGCCGGCAAGCAGCTCGGCGCAACGGGTGACGACATACTGCGCAGCGGCGTTGCCGTACAACGAATGGTCGAGCGCGTCCCGCATGTCGACGGATACGTTCGGCCAATGCGCGAACGCACGGGATGCGGGGCCGAAATGCCGAACGAGCGCGTCGACGCCCGTATCGAACGTGCCGTAGATGAGATGGGTACGGATGCCGCCGGCCGACATGTCATGCAGCAATCCACGAGGCGTCTCGTGACCCGGCCGCCAGCCGAAATGCTCGCCGACACGCTTGACGGGCACGGTCATGACGCCCGCGACCAAACGAAACACGGCACGCAGGACCGGCCGCAGGTCGCGCCCTTCGAGCAGCAACCGACGCAGCTTGTGGCGGCTGCGCAGCGATGCCCAATAGCCACGCATCGAGTTTGTCTGGTTATTGACGACATTCGCGAGCGTTTCTCCGCGTGGCCAGATGAAAACCGGAAGATTGACCGCAATCACGCCAGCGAAACGCTCGCGCGAGGCGGCGTGAAGCGACGCGTACGCGCCGGAGCAAATCCCGAACGCAACGATCTCGCGATGCCCCTGCTCCTTCAGCCAGTCCGCTGCGGATGCGATATCGACAATCACCTGGTCCGAATACGGAATGTCCGACTGATCGTCTCTCGCACGCGGGCCACTGTCGCCGATGCCGCTCGAATCGATACGCAGGCTGCTGATACCCGATGCCGCGAGCGATCGCGCCAGTCGAACCGCAAACCGACCGTCGGCGACATGCGGATTGGCCGCCGTATTGGTAATCAACAGGGTCGGCGCGGCAGCGCGTCGGATGCAGCCGGCCGGTTCGCACAGCACGCCGACCAGGCGCCCCGGCCCCACGGAGACCATCCGTTCGATACTGCCTTCCCCGGTCAGCGTCACGGCCGACTCGACATCCCGCGCGGAAACGCGAACGGTCGCATCGGAACCGTCGTCGATCCAGTTCGCAACCGTGTCGAGCAATCCGTCGGGCAGCCGCGACCACACCGGCTCCCTCATGAGGCCGCCCCAATCGGGGCAGGTCCGAACCTCGACCGAAACAGCGCGTGCCTGCAGCGCGTCCGACAGCGCAGGCGCGTCCCCGTACGGCGCATCGACGAGCAACGCGCGCGCCGGCAATGCCTGCAATCGTTCCGCAGACTCGCACAGGTTGATGCCTCGGAGTGCCGCGACGAGATCATCGGGATATGCGTGCCCGAGCACATGCAGAGGTTGCTCCTCCCGAATCGCATCCCGCACGGCCGGCGGCGCGTTATCGAGCCAGCGTTGCGCGACGAGAGAAAGCTCGCGCAGGTAGCCGCGGCCGCGCACCACTGGCGCCAGCGCGACGAAGCGCGTGAACCCGGGGATACCGTCCGCGGCGAGGAGCGCCAATGCGGCACCGGCGCGCACGCCGACGAGCGTCAGCGTGTCCGACACGACACGCTCGCGCAACGCATCGACGGCATGCCGAACGCTCGCGAGCATGTGTTCGAAGCGTTCAGCGTCGCGTTCGTCGCCCAGCGAGTCGCCGCTCGCCGGATAGTGGAATCGCAGCACCGGAAAGCCGCGATCGGCGAGATGCTCGGCGAGCGCGCGCACGAGTTTGTGAAGCCAGAGCGCCTCGTGACCAAGCGGCTCGCAAATCACGATGCCGTGCGGGCGATTGCCTGCATGAAACCAGCCGACACATCCGTTGAACTGAATGGGTGTCATGATCCGGTCCTTGCGCTGTACACCTGATGGCCCGATGCGCTGCTGGATGCCTGCCGCATGCCGCGAAGCAGGCATCCGGCTACCGGAAACGACTGCACGTGCGTCCGGACGAACGTCGACTTGCGGCCACCACGAGGCTGCAGGTACGCTCGGCCGCATAAAGCCAATCGGGAACGACTGACGTTGCGGCGATGCGAGCCGATTCCCCGTAACCGGCCCCGTCCTTGCGTATCGATTTGGATTCCCACGAAAACGCCTGTATGTGAAAACACCCGCATGCCCGACCGGGCCCGGCGAGTGCCTGTCGAGGATCGCCTGACCGGCAAGCGCCTCTGGGTTGAGATTGGTCTTGGTAATTTTTTGGCCGGATGACGTTACATTTCCGTTCCTTCCCCCCGGATCAGCTTGGCACGCCGGACACGGCGACCTGCTCGAATATCGACGATTAGGCCACCCAATCCCGACAAATTCCGTACGTCACATTACATTTACACAACGCGCCTTTCCGGACTTGCGGCGGCACGGTCACGCAAGGTTCGCCGCCGATCGTGCACGGTCGCCCTGATCGCCCGCCCGCACCGGTGACCGATGCTGACGCGCGCCCGTCGACGTGTAGACCCGCACTCGGCTACCGGGCCCGCGGCGCCCCCACGGATTCGCCGTGCATCCAGCGCCGCCCAAGTGGCCAGGCGCTTCGCCAGGATTTATCGTCCGTCGGTCAAGGTACGCGTCGCCGGACGGGGCACTTCGCCCGGCACGAACGCCTTCGCGTCGCTTGCTGCATGTACACGCACCGCGTCCCGGTCGGACAATGCGCACGGCAATGCTCGATTGAACACCGTCCGACACGGTAGATATGTGAGCAACCTCACTCAACACCTCAGTTGAAGGCGGGCCCGCGTCGTTGGACTCGGCACAACCGCCATTCCCCCAGTCCCGGAATCAAAACGGCATTCACGACGGGCAGTGCTCGAAATGACCGAAGCACGGTTGGATGCGCACGCAACGAAATTGAACGCACGCATCGGCACGTGACCGCTGTGCAGAAGCGTTTTCTCGCAGGTACTTCTTACCCGACCACACCCCGCCATCGGGAACGATGACCGTCTTTCCGCCCCGCTACGCGCCCCTACGAAATAAAGATCACACGTATCGGTAGAAACACCGATGCTGTAGTCAAACTACATTTGTACGATTGGTCGCTGCAGAGAATCGCTACATCCGATTCGGCAGCGTCGGGCGGTCCGCGTCGCCGCCCTCGATGTTCGATCGGGCCCAACCGGCCGTAACGATTCCCCGCCTGGCCCGGCATGCCGACGCGCAACCACCCAGCATTGCCAGCCAATTGCGTCCGGTGCGAATCCACCGGACGTACGCAGCTCCAGACATCATCCGAACAACCGGCAATACGATCATGGAGAGCAACATGCGGGACACACTCTGGCCGGCCGTCGTGCTGGCAGCGACCCTCTGCACCACCGCCTACGCGGGCGACGCCGATTTCAACGCGCAGGGCGACGCGACCGATGCGTTCGCGTCGGCCGCGGCGGTTCGGCGCGCTGACCTGCTCGTGCGCAAGATGACGCTCGACGAAAAACTTCAATTCATTCATTCGCAATACGAAATGTCAAAGGTGCCGGGCGGCGGCGCCGGCTACATCCAGGGTGTGCCGCGCCTCGGCATTCCCGACCTGAACATGGTCGATTCGGCGACCGGTTCCGGCAGCACGTCGCAGGCCAGCACGACGTTCCCCGCGACGATCGCCGTCGCCGCGAGCTGGGATCGCCGCCTGTCGTACGACTACGGCAAGCAGGTCGCGATCCAGTTGCGCGCGCAAGGATTCGGCATGGGCCTCGCCGGCGGCACCAACCTCGCGCGCGAACCGCGCGGCGGCCGCCTGTTCGAGTATCTCGGCGAGGATCCGCTGCTGGCCGGCGACCTGCTCGCCGAACGCACGCTCGCCACGCAGCGGCAGAAAGTCATCGCGACCATCAAGCACTACGCCGGCAACGAGCAGGAGCACGGCCGGATGGGCGGCAACACGCAGATCGACGAACGCACGCTGCGCGAGCTGTACCTGCTGCCGTTCGAGATCGCCGCGAAGCGCGGCCGGCCCGGCAGCGTGATGTGCAGCTACAACCGCCTGAACGGCACCTATGCGTGCGAGAACCCCCATCTCCTGAACGACGTGCTGAAGAACGAATGGGGCTTCCAGGGCCAGGTGCAGTCCGACTGGGGCGCCACGCACAGCACCGCCGCCGCGATCAACGCCGGGCTCGACGAGGAAGAAGACGTCGGGCCGAGCGTGTACCTGACGCCGGCGGCGGTCAAGCAGGCGATTGCGAACGGCTCGGTGTCGACCGCGCGCCTCGACGACATGGTGCGCCGTAAGCTCGCGGTGATGATCCGCGTCGGCGTGATGGACGATCCGGCCAAAGGCGGCGGCACGATCGATTTCGCGGCCGGCAACCGATTCGCGCAGGCGGCCTCCGAGCAGTCGATCGTGCTGCTGAAGAACGACGGCAACCAGTTGCCGCTCGCCGCGTCGGCGCTGTCGCGTATCGCCGTGATCGGCGGCCATGCCGATGCGGCCGTGCTGTCGGGCGGCGGCTCGGGCAACACGCGCGACCCCGTATCGGGATCGTTCGCGGGCTGCGGCGGCCTGACGTTCGGGTCATCGACTGGGTGCAGCTGGTGGCGCAATCCGTGGCTGAAGGTGGACGTGCCGATCGTCGCGGCGATCCGTGCGCTCGCGCCGGCCGCGCAGGTCACGTATGCCGGCAACAGCGATCAGCAGTCGCCGTTCCGCGCGTACACGCAGCAGGAGATCGACCAGGCCGCGGCACTCGCGGGCCGCTCGGACGTCGCGATCGTCGTGGTCGCGCAGCCGGCCGGCGAGGATTTCGGTGATCTCCAGAGCCTGAGCCTCGCGAACCCGTCGAACCAGGATGCGCTCGTCGAAGCCGTCGCGCGCGCGAATCCGCATACGATCGTCGTCGTCCAAAGCGGCAATCCGGTGCTGATGCCGTGGAAGGACAACGTGTCGGCCATCGTCGAGGCGTGGTATCCGGGCGAAGCCGGCGGCAAGGCGATCGCGAACGTGCTGTTCGGCGCGGTCAATCCGTCCGGCAAGCTGCCTGTCACGTTCCCGGCGCGCGATCAGGATTCGCCGACCTGGGGGCAAAACGGTGCGTTCGACAACGATCCCGTCTATGCGGAAAAGCTGAACATGGGCTATCGCTGGTATGACGCGCACAACATCAAGCCGATGTTCGAGTTCGGCTACGGGCTGTCGTACACGCACTTCGCGTATTCGGGGCTGTCGGTGTCGAAGCAATGGGACGGATCGCTGAGCGTCGCGTTCACGGTGCGTAACGACGGGCGCGTTGCCGGCGCGGAAACGCCGCAGGTCTATCTCGGCGTGCCGTACAAGGACGAACCGCCGAAGCGGCTGGTCGGCTGGGAGAAGATCCGGCTGAATCCGGGCGAGGCGCGGCGTGTGCACGTAACCGTGTCGCCGCGGATGCAGAGCGTGTGGGATACGTCGCGTAACGGCTGGCGCGTGGTGCCGGGCGGGACGGTGTACGTCGGTGCGTCGTCGCGGGATATCCGGTTGCAGGGGCACTGAGCGGTAGAGGAAGAACGGAAGCGCCGCGTGCGTCGTGCGCGGCGCTTCCGTATTCACTCATCCGCAAACGCGCACCTCACCGGAACAACAGCGCCAGCACCGTCGCGAGCGCGGCAATCGCGGCGATCCCCGCCGCCATCCCGGCCAGATGCGCGGCGATCACCAGGCCGGCCGGCAATCGCGCGGATGCCGGGCCGCAGGCCCCACCCGCCGGCCCGGCCCGCGATCGGAACGCAGCGCCGGCCATCACACCCCGCTCCCTTCGAGCGTATCGAGCAACGGCCGGGCCAGATGCAAAACCTGGTACACCGTGCCCGCGCCGCCGGCGTCCAGTTCGTGCTCCGATACGAGCACGCGCGTCAGCCGCCAGCGCAGCGGATCGAGGCTGACGGCGGCCGCAGCCGTACCCTGCCGCGCCGCCACGTCGCGATTGCGCTCGACCTCCTGTGCCAGCGTCGCATCGAGGTCGGCGTCCGCCGGAATATCGATGGCTTCCAGCCGCACGAAGCGCCCCGTCGACGCACTGCCCTTGCGCGCATCGAGCGCGACCTGCACGTCGATCGGCGCGCGTCCGAAACTGTCCGTCACGACCCGATAGCGGCCGTCCGTGACGAACCCGGCGAACGCCTGTTCATTGCGCCACAGATAAAGCGACGCATAGCCGTTTTCCGTCGCACCGTAGCGGCCCGCCTCGCGCAGCAGAAACCCCTTGAACACGAGATCCGGCGTGTCGTCCCAGAGCCTGCCGCGCTCGCGCACGCGATTGCGGATGATGTCGAGGTCGTAGTCCGCCGGCAGGCGGTGCACGTAGTACGCGGTCAGCATGATCGACTCCTGGGATTGACAAGGGAGATTCCGAACGGCTCGATAACAGCGTAGAAGACCTTGAATCATTTGAAAAGACGATGGCAGAATATTTCAATGATTCATTTTCTTAATGAATGAGTGCACGATGAAAACCCTCGACATCGAAGCCGTGCAGGCGTTCGTGCTGACCGCCGATCTCAAGAGCTTCACGCGGGCCGCCGAGGCGATGGACACGACGCAGTCCGCGGTGAGCCTGAAGATCAAGCGACTTGAAGACGGCCTCGGCCGCCGTTTGCTGGAACGCACGCCGCGGCAGGTACGCCTGTCGGCCGACGGCACCGCGTTCCTGGAACCCGCGCGCGAGCTCGTAGCGGCTCACCAGGGTGCGGTCGGCGCGTTCGGCGCCGGCCAGCGGCGGCTGGTGATCGGCGTGAGCCATCATGCCGTCGGCGCCGATCTGCCGATGCTGCTTCGGCGCATGAGCGAAGCGGAACCGGGACTCGTGCTGGAGATCCGGGTCGCCGCGTCGCGCGACGTGCTCGATGCGTTCGATCGCGGCCAGCTCGATGCCGCCGTCGCGCTACAGCACGACAGCCGGCGGCTCGATGGGGAAACCCTGCTGTCGGCGTCGTTCGGCTGGATGGCCGCGACCGATTTCGACTACCATCCGCCGCAACCGCTGCGGCTCGCGACGCAGGCCGAGCCGTGCAGCGTGCGCCACATGGCGATCGGCGCGCTGGACGAAGCCGGTGTCGCGTGGACTGAAGTATTCGTCGGCGGCGGCGTGGCGACGATCGGCGCGGCGGTGTCCGCGGGGCTCGCCGTCGCCGCGCTCGGACATCGCGTGGCGCCCGTCGGGACGGTCGACGTGGGCGCGCGATACGGGCTGCCGCCCTTGCCGGCGCGCGACGTGGTGCTCTACTCGAACCTGACCGATGCGCGGGCCCGGCAGGCGCTGCGCACGCTGGGCGCGGCGCTGCGGTCATCGGTCGGCGCGCGGTGACAGCGCGCTTGAACCATCGGAGAAAAAATTGGAACGGCCGCTGCCGCACCATGCACGGTGGCACTTCGCCATTCCGTATCCGGCACCTCACCCGGATCGGGCCCTGACGGCATCGAAAGGCTTCGACGCGCGCCACGGTAAAATTCCGTCTTCATCCCGCTCATGCAGGTGACCCATGCCTGCCCGGGCCAGCCCCCAAAGAACCGACACGCCATCATCATCTTGATTTCCCTACACTTTCCCCGTCGCGACGCATGATGTACTCGCTCGCCACCACCTACATCCGGGAACTCGAGATCCGCAAGAGCCGCTTCATCGCCTACGCGATTCCCGTCGAAGACCGCGACGCCGCGATGCAGGCACTGCAACGCCTGCGTGACGAACATCCAGCCGCCACGCACGTGTGCTGGGCATTGCTGGCGGGCGGCCAATCGGGGATGTCGGACGACGGCGAGCCGTCCGGCACGGCGGGCCGGCCGATCCTGGAAGTGTTGCGTCATCACGATCTCGACGGTGTGCTCGGCGCGGTCGTCCGTTACTACGGCGGCGTGAAGCTCGGCGCGGGCGGGCTGGTGCGCGCGTACACCGATGCAATCGCGTCGGCGCTGCTCGATGCCGAGCGCGTCGAGCGCATCCGCTACACGCGGCTCGCCATCGAGATCGGCTATCCCGAGGAGGCGCGCGTGCGACGCTGGATCGAACAGGCGGGTTATGAACTGGTGGACAGCGCGTACGGGATGACGGTCAAGCTCGTGATCAAGCTGCCCGAGACCGCCGACGCGAACGCGCGGACCGAGTTGTTCGACCTGACGCAAGGGCGATCAGGCTTTCCCGATCTGTGACGCGCGGCAACCGGCCGCCCCGTCGTTCCCGCTGCCTGCAAATTCCGCCGAAAAATCAGATACGTCCGATAGAAAAACCGCACGCTGCCACTTAATCTCACCGGGTTCCCGGCGACTCGCGCCGCATACGTTTTATCCGCAGGCCGGCACAGGCAGCACGCAACCGCCACCGGCCGAGTCGGCACGCCAGGGCCGGGTGTGCCGACGTGCGGTTCGTCACGCGTCGCCAATAATCAAAATTCAGCTACGGGATAACGGACGCATGCATCAAGTGCAGACACTGCAAGCCCAGCTTGCGGAACTCGATCGGCGCATCAAGGCGGCGCGGAGCCGCGAACGCAATGCGGTGCTGGCGCAGGTACGTGAACTCGTCACGAGCTACGCGCTGACCGCGCGGGAAATCTTCGGGCAGGGTTACAGCGATCGCGCGAAGCTGTTCACCGTCGGCGTGAAGTATCGCGACCCGGCAACCGGCGCGACATGGAGCGGCCGCGGCCGTGCACCCGCATGGATCGTCGGGCGCGACCGCACCGCGTTCCTGATCCGGGAGTAATGCGCGCCGCGTGGCGCGGCGCGTCCCTTCATCGCATCGAATCCGCGCCGGCCGCTCAGTACGTGTCCGGCACGATCATGTTGTCCGGCACCGGTCGACGGATGTAATCCTCGTGATGCTCACGCGGCGGCAGGTCGATCGGTGCGTGCGGCACCTCGTGATACGGCACTTGCTGCAGCAGGTGGTGAATGCAGTTCAGCCGCGCGCGCTTCTTGTCGACGGCCTGCACGACCCACCACGGCGCCTCCGGAATGTGCGTACGCAGCAGCATCTCTTCCTTCGCGGCCGTGTAGGCTTCCCAGCGGCGGCGGCTCTCGAGATCCATCGGGCTCAGCTTCCATTGCTTGAGCGGATCCTCGATCCGGCTCTGGAAGCGCACTTCCTGCTCGTGATCGGTAATCGAGAACCAGTACTTGACGATCTGGATCCCGCTACGCACGAGCATCTTCTCGAATTCGGGCACCGAACGGAAAAACTCCTCGTATTCCTCGTCGGTACAGAAGTTCATCACGCGCTCGACGCCCGCGCGGTTGTACCAGCTGCGGTCGAACAGCACGATCTCGCCGCCGGCCGGCAGATGCGCGACATAGCGCTGGAAATACCATTGCGTGCGTTCGCGGTTGTTCGGCGCCGGCAGCGCCGCCACACGGCAGACGCGCGGGTTCAGCCGCTGCGTGATGCGCTTGATCGCCCCGCCCTTGCCGGCCGCGTCGCGCCCCTCGAAAATGACGACGAGCCGGTGCCCCGTGCTCACGACCCAGTCCTGCAGCTTCACGAGTTCGCCCTGCAGGCGGAACAGTTCGCGGAAATATTGCTTGCGCGCCTCGCGGCGCTCCTGCGAAAAGAGCAGGTCGTCGCTGTCGTCGAAGCGGCGATCGTCGAGCTCCATCTCGAGCTCTTCGTCGTAGGCGTCGACCAGATCTTCCTCGAAGCGGCGCTGGCGCGCCTCCATCGACTCCATATCGGTGCGGTCGTCGGTCTCGGTACGGGTATCGTTGTCGCCCATGGGGCCTCCTTCCATCATTGACGCAGCCAAACGCTGACATTATCCCAGTGTCACGCGTCAAATTCATGAAAAAAGGGGCCGGCGCGCCGGTCAGAAGCGGAACGCGAGCAGCACGCTGGCCAGCACGGGGTTCGCGGAAATATCGAACGTGTTCGATGCGAGTTGCCGATTCGGCTGGTCGATGTCCAGCGTAATCTTCGTCCGCAACGGGATATAGGTCACCATGCCGGTGATCCAGAACTGCCGCGTGATCTGGTAGCTCGCGCCGACGGTGAACACCGGCTCCCATACGCTCTTCACCTTGGCCGACACGTTGGTCTTGCCCGCCAGCAGCAGGTCGCCGCCGGCATCCCAGATGCGCTGGAACAGCGACGGGTCGAGCAGCAGCGACTGCAGGCTGCCGATGTCCGCGCCCGCCGCGAGCAGCCCGCCGAGCGACGCGAGCTTGCGCTGGAACACGGGATTCAGGTTCGTGTTCGTGAAGCGCGTATAGCTGATGCCGATGCCCGCGAACGGGCGGAATCGATCCTCGCGCTCGCCGAGGTAGTACTTGAACACGACGGAGCCGAGCCATGCGCGCGTGGTCGCGAGCGGGTTGCTTTGCGTGTTCGCGAGATCGATCAGCGGAAAGCGTCCCTGGACACCGGAAAAGATCCGGTCGAGCGGCAGCGCGATGCTGCCGTGCCCGCGCAGCGTCAGCACCGGCGGAATGCCCGCGCCGAGTTCGGCCGCCCAGTTCTCCGAGAAAAAGTGGGTGAACGTGAAAGCCAGCGTGTTCGTATTGCTGAGCGACAGGCTCGAACCGGAGTTCTGGAAGCTGTTCAGCCCGAGTGCGTCCGTGTGCGTCGTCACCGGCGTCGATCGGCCGGTCGTGCCGACGAAGTGCCAGCCGAGGCCGACCATGTTGCGGTCGTCGCCCATCAGCTGCGTCAGCAGCGGCGGCGCCTGGGCGGCCGGCAGATCGGGCAGCCGCGACGGGTCGATCGGATGCAGTTCGTACGGCATCCGGTCGGCGTGGACGACATCGCCCGCCGGTGCGTCATCCGTCGTTGCATCGCGTGTCGCGGCCGGCTCGCAACCGCCGGCTGCGCCGTTGTCGTCGAAGCCGATGCCGTCCGCGCCATCCTCGCGTGTGGCCGCACATGCGCGCCCCGCCCCGCGGGTCCGCTGGCCGAGCGTGATCTTGCGCGCCGTGAACGGTACGGCGTCGGGTTGCGGCGCATCGCCGCAGGCGGCCGCGCCGGGTCGATCGGATCAAGTTCGTCCGCCATCCGGCCGGCGTGGCCGCCATCGCCCGCCGGTGCGTCATCCGCCGTTGCATCGCGTGTCGCGGCCGGCTCGCAACCGCCGGCTGCGCTGTTGTCGTCGAAGCCGCTGGCGTCCGCGCCATCCTCGCGTGTGGCCGCACATGCGCGCCCCGCCCCGCGGGTCCGCTGGCCGAGCGTGATCTTGCGCGCTGTGACCGGTAAGGCGTCGGGTTGCGGCGCATCGCCCGACTCGCC
>NZ_JAAGPC010000108.1:0-29715 GCF_017104595.1 Burkholderia sp. Tr-20390
GGCCCGCGCCGGGCGCGGGCTGCGGTGCTTCAAGGACGCGTTCGGCGTTCAGCAGCGTCGAGGGCGGCGCAATCGGATGCCCGCCGTTCACCGCCGCGGAAGGCGGTGCGTCGACGGTGTCTTGTGCCTGCGCGCGCGCCGTCGCGAATAGCGACAGGCACGTCACGGCCCCCCAGGCCAATCGCCTGCTTGCGCTCGATACCATTTCCCCGACCCCGGAATCATTTGTACGAAATAAGGCCCCGCCCGATTTTCGGGTTATTCGTTCCTGGTCGAACGCGGCACATGGTGGGGGGAGTCAGCAAGAGGCATGCCCGCCGCTGTTTTAAACGGTATATTTTTTTAAGTCGTTATTCGTCTAATTTTTGAATCGCATATTCTCGTCACGTAAAACGTTTGCGGGTTCGATATTCATTTACAAGCTTTCTTTTATAAATGGAGCATTACAGTTTAATCAGACGATATTTAATGAAAATCGTGATTTGGAAATTCCTCGCGATGCTGACGCGGAGAAAACGTAACGTGTTGCTACGGGTTCGGCCGTAACGACACGACGTAACGTCCCGTTACGCACGTGGAATCGTCCGACGAAAGCGCAGGTTCCGGTGCTCGCGACGATGTCCGCGCGCCGGTGTCGGCGCGCATCGCGCACGCGCATATGTGTGCGCGCTGATGGCGGGTATTCTGTTTGCGCGCATATTCCGCCACCCCGTTAGCATGTGACGAATCCGACTTTGGTTGCCGCGCACGCGACGCTAAGATCGCCGATCCCGTAGATCGAGCGTTCCAGAACAATGAAAAAGTCCGCGTCGCCGTTGCATGCCTTTCGTTTCCGTGTCGTCTGCGCCGCGATTGCCGGCGCGCTGTCGCTTGCATCGTGCGGCGGCGTCGACAGCGATACGCCGTCGTCCCAGACGAACAACCCGCCGCCGCTGGCCGCGAAACGCCCGAACATCCTGTACATCATGGCCGACGACCTCGGCTATTCCGACATCCATGCATTCGGCGGCGAGATCAACACGCCGAACCTCGACGCGCTCGTCGCGTCGGGCCGCATCCTGTCGAACCATCACACGGGCACCGTCTGCGCGATCACGCGCGCGATGCTGGTGTCCGGCACCGACCACCATCTCGTCGGCGAAGGCACGATGGGCGTGCCGACCGACGAACGGCGCGGGCTGCCCGGCTACGAGGGCTACCTGAACGACCGTGCGCTGTCGTTCGCACAACTATTGAAGGACGCCGGCTACCACACGTACATCGCGGGCAAGTGGCATATCGGCTCGGGGATCGTCGGCAGTGCGACGGGTAGCGGGCAGACGCCCGACCAGTGGGGCTTCGAGCGCAGCTACGTGCTGCTCGGCGGCGCGGCGACGAATCACTTCGCGCACGAGCCGGCCGGCTCGTCGAACTACACGGAAGACGGCCGCTACGTGCAGCCTGGCCAGCCCGGGCAGCCGGGCGGCACGGGCGGCAGCCCCGCCGTGTTCTATTCGACCGATTTCTATACGCAGAAGCTGATCTCGTACATCGATTCGAACCAGCGCGACGGCAAGCCGTTCTTCGCGTACGCGGCCTACACGTCGCCGCACTGGCCGCTGCAGGTGCCCGAGCCATGGCTGCACAAATACGCGGGCGTCTATGACGCCGGCTACGACGCGATCCGCAACGCGCGGATCGCGCGGCAGAAGGCGCTCGGCCTGATCCCCGCCGATTTCAAGCCGTTCGACGGCCTGCCTGAAACCACGGCTGCGTCGCCCGCGACCGCGAACAACGGCACGTCCGCCGCGAAATACATCAGCGCGGTGCATTCGGCCGCGGACGGCTACAGCGACTACGGCCCCGGCAAGGTCGACAAGCTGTGGTCGAGCCTGTCGCCGGCCGAGCGCAAGGCTCAGGCGCGCTACATGGAGATCTATGCGGGGATGGTCGAGAACCTCGACTACAACATCGGCCTGCTGATCCAGCACCTGAAGGACATCGGCGAATACGACAACACGTTCATCATGTTCCAGTCGGACAACGGCGCGGAAGGCTGGCCGATCGATTCGGGCGCCGACCCGACGGCGACCGACACCGCGAACGGTCAGGACCCGATCTATTCGACGCTCGGCACCGACAACGGCAAGCAGAACGCGCAGCGCCTGCAGTACGGGTTGCGCTGGGCCGAAGTGAGCGCGTCGCCGTTCCGGCTCACGAAGGGCTATTCGGCCGAAGGCGGCGTCTCGACGCCGACGATCGTGCGCCTGCCGGGCCAGACGCAGCCGTTGCCGACGCTGCGCGCGTTCACGCACGTGACCGACAACACGGCGACGTTCCTCGCGGTCGCGGGCGTCACGCCGCCGTCGCAGCCGGCGCCGCCGCTCGTCAACACGTTGACGGGCGTCGACCAGAACAAGGGCAAGGTGATCTACAACAACCGCTACGTGTATCCGGTCACCGGCCAGTCGCTGCTGCCGGTGCTGACGGGCACGGCGACGGGCGAGGTGCATACCGCGCCGTTCGGCGACGAAGCGTACGGCCGCGCGTACCTGCGCAGCGCCGACGGCCGCTGGAAGGCGTTGTGGACCGAGCCGCCGCTCGGGCCGCTCGACGGTCACTGGCAGCTGTACGACCTCGCGGCGGATCGCGGCGAGACGACCGACGTGTCCGCGCAGAACCCGTCGGTGATCAGCACGCTCGTCGACCAGTGGAAGACCTACATGAGCAACGTCGGCGGTGTCGAACCGCTGCGTCCGCGCGGCTACTACTGAAGCCGGGAGCGACACGATGCGGTTCCGGTTCTGGACGATCGGCGCGGCGCTGGCCGGCACGCTGTTCGCCGCCGCGTTCGCGGCCGGCTATGCGAATCCCGTCGCACCGGCGGGCGGCGCCTTCGACGACGCGAATCGCGGCCGCGCGCTCGCGCCGCTCGGCTCGGAGCGACAGTGCGCGCGCTATTCGGGGCTGCCGGCCGGATGGCGCGACGACCCGAAGGCCGGAATGGTGCACCTGCGCGGCGGCGCGTTCGTGTTCGGCAGCACGCGCGGCTATGCGGACGAGCGCCCGGCGGGCGACGGCCGCACGCGTGTCGGCGGGTTCTGGATCGACCAGACCGACGTGACGATCGCGCAGTTCGCCGCGTTCGTGCAGGCGACCGGCTACGTGACCGAGGCCGAGCAGCAGGACGGGGCGGCCGTGTTCCACGTGCCGACGCGCGACGAGATGAACACGCGCGATCTTGCCTGGTGGTCGTGGGTGAAGGGCGCGTCGTGGCGTCATCCGCACGGGCCGGGCAGCGGCATCGACGGGCTCGGCAACCTGCCCGTCACGCTCGTCACGCAGCGCGATGCGCTCGCGTATGCGCGCTGGCTCGGCCGCGACCTGCCGACCGAGGCCGAATGGGAATACGCGGGCAAGGCCGGCCGCGACGACGCAGCGCTCGACGCGGCGCCGCGCGATGCGCAGGGCAAGCCGGCCGCGAACTACTGGCAGGGCGTGTTCCCGGTGCTCGACACGGCCGAGGACGGCCATGCGGGGCTCGCGCCCGTCGGCTGCTACGCGGCGAACGGGTTCCGGCTCTACGACATGATCGGCAACGCATGGGAATGGACCAAGGACACGTACACGGGCCCGCACCAGTCGCATACGAACGGCGACACGGCGGCCGTCGCGCCGCCGACGCGCCGGCACGATACGCCGATGGTCATCAAGGGCGGCTCGTTCCTGTGCTCGCGTGACTACTGCGTGCGCTATCGCGCGTCGTCGCGTGAACAGCAGGAAGCCGATCTCGGCGCGTCGCATATCGGGTTTCGCACGATTCTGAGGGATGCAACATGAGGCGGGTCGTGCATGACGTGGGCGCGTGGCTGATGGTTGCGTGCGCGGTCGTTCATTCGGGTTTGACCGTGGCCGCCGAATCGGCCGCACCGGCGGTACGCGTCGGCGTGACGCGCGGTGTGCATGCGCAGATCCTGGACGAAGTGAAGCGGGTCGCCGCGTCGCGAGGATTCGGCATCGACGTCGTTGAATTCGACGATGCATCGCGCATCGACGCGGCGCTGGCCGACGGCCGGATCGACGCAGCCAGCTTCGAGGATGCACAACAGCTTGCCGCGACGCGCGCGCAGAAGCGCTACGCGCTGACCGAAGTCGCGCCGACCGTCACGCTGCCGATGGCGCTTTATTCGCGCAAGCTGAAGAACCTGAACGAACTGCAGCCCGGCGCGACGGTCGCGATTCCCGCCGATCCGCGCGGGATGGCGCGCGCGCTCGTGCTGCTGCAGAACGACACGCTGGTGACGCTGCGCGAGCGGGCCGGCCTGCGTGCGACGCTGCGCGACGTGACCGGCAACCGGCTCGGGCTGAAGCTCGTCGCACTGCGCCGCGATCGCCTTTATGCCGCGCTCGACACGGCCGCGTTCGTCGCGATCGACAACGACGATGCCGCGCGTGCCGGGCTGCAACCCGCACGCGACAGCATCAGCATCGAGGATGCGCGCTCGCCGTATGCGAACGTGCTGACGGTGCGCGAGGCCGATCGCGCGAAGCCGTGGGTCACGCAGCTCGTCGCCGCGTATCACTCGGACGACGTCGCGCGCTTCATCCTCACGCGTTACCAGGATTCGGTGCGGCGGCCGTGGTAGACACGTACCTGCTCGCGTGCAACGCATGCGGACGCTGCTGCAACAGCGCGCCGACGCTGTCGTTGCGCGAACTGTTCCGGCACGGGCATCGCTTCGTCGGTGCGCTGACGATCCGTCGCGTGCCGACGCGTCGAACCGGTGAGCGCTGGCATGCGGGCGGCCGCGAGCACGCGCTCGATGCGGAGGACGTCGCGGCGTCCGATGCGCTGTCGGCGCGGTTGTTTCATCGCAGCGGCGGCGCGGCGAGCGAATGGATCGCGCTGACGCTGCAGGGCTACGACTATCCGTCGCTCGGCCGTTGCGCGGCGCTGGCCGACGACGGACGCTGCAGCGTGCATGCGGACAAGCCGTCGATCTGCCGCGCGGTGCCGCTCGATCCGATGCTGCCCGACCGCTTGCAGTCGCGCGTGCTGGCCGCGCGGCGCGACGATGCGGGATGGCTTGGCGCGAACTGCATCGTCGAAACGTCGAGCACGCAATCTTCTGTTGAATCGTCATTCCCGATTCCGTTGGTGACGGCCGGACAGGTCGCGGACCGTGCGGCGCTCGACGCGTATCGCGATGCGCTGGAGTTCGAGCGCGCGGTGTGGCGGGATGCCGTGTTCGCATCGTTGACCGATGGCGGGCAGGATGTGCGGCATGCACTGTCGCGGCTTGCGCCCGGCGGCTACCTGACCGTGTCGATCGTGCCGGTCCTGCTGGCCGTCGCATCGATATCAGCGTATTGCCGCACACGCTGCCTCGCGTTCATCGACGCGCAACTCGCGTTGATCGGGTTGAACATCGAAGCAGCACTCGCGCGCCGTCACGCCGACGACCGGCCCGCGACGCGCGAGTTGCGCGGCTTCGCGCAGGCGCTTGAACGGGCACGCCACGCCCTGGCTGCGATGCCGGCGCCCGCGGCCGGCATGCGCGAGGACGCCCCACGCATCGACGCGTGGCTTGCCGACCGGCCCGACCTCGATACGCTCGCCGCGTAACGATCGCCGCCCACCGCACGTGCCTTACAATCGGCGCTCTTTCAATCGCTTTCGATGGAGCGGGCATGTACGCGTCGACCTTCATTTTTCGTGCCCGGCAATACGATGACGAATTCCACCGGCTCGACCGGCAGATCGCCGACATGGCGCGCGCAACGCCCGGCTATCTCGGCGAGGAGACGTGGGAGAACGCCGAATCGGGGCTGATCCAGAACGTCTACTACTGGGAGTCGGAGGCGGCGCTGCAGCAGCTGATGCAGCACCCGGCGCATCTCGAGGCGAAGACGAAACAGGCGCGCTGGCTGGACGGCTATCGCGTCGTGATTTCGAAAGTGTTGCGCGAGTATGGCGACGGCAAGCTCGCGCAGCCGCATGCGGGACAATCCGCCTGACCGGCTGTCTGATTCATTTCTTTCGCATTACGGATCAACAACAACGCGCCGCACTCGGCAGCCCGTGTTTTCACGCGGGTTTCCGCGGGATCGCGTGCAATCAATTCTTCATCAAGCATGGCTAAGGTGGCGGGGCTTCACGTCGTCAGTCTGTCCACCCACAACGTCCTCACTCGATGTCGTACGGAGCCTTGTCCATGCCGAATCTCGCCTTGTCCGCGAAGCGCCGCCGTGCGTTGCGCGATCGTCCCGTTTCGCACTGACGCTGATTGCCGCGAGCATCGGCGCACACGCTGCCCCGCATGACGACGACGGCGACAGCCGTTTCGTGCCGGGTTTCGTGCCGGGCTTCCTGGTCGTCAGCCGCAGCGTGTACGACAACGTGTCGGCCAACGTCCAGCCCGGCGCGATCCTGCCGCCGAACTGCGCGAAGACCACCGGCGGTTGCGGCGCGGCATCCGGCGCGCCGAACGACGGCACCTATCCGACCGTGTGGAACAACGACCGCTACGACGGCAGCTTCGGCATCACGTCGCGCATCTTCCTCGACCAGATCACGCCGGCCGGCGGTGTCGTCAGCACGCTCGAAGTGCCGAACAGCCTGCAGAAGGGCTTCGCGCACGACCAGATGGTGACGAGCTTCAGCTCGAAGTCGGAGCTCGGCCTGCACCTGTCGCTCGACGGCAGCTACCTGACGTTCATGGGTTACGTCGCGCCGGTCAACGCGATCGACGTGTCGAACTCGAACACGCCGCTGGCGGTCGATACGACCAACCCGGACGGGCAGAACTTCTATCGCGCGATCGCGCGCGTCGATCGCCACGGGCATTTCCGCTTCACCGAGACGAACGCGTACAGCGGCAACAACGGCCGCGCGGCGATCCTGAACAATCGCGACGGCCGCGAGATCTACTACACGTCGGGCAACGCCGGCAACGGCGCGAACCCGCAGCCGGACAACGTGATCCTCGGCGCGGGCGCGCAGCTCATCGACGGGGCGACGCATCACGAAGCGCAGCAGGATCCGGGCGTGCCGACGCCGCTCGCGAGCTTCTCGGTCACGGAACTCGGCGCGAAGGCCGACAAGATCGGCAAGGACGACAACTTCCGCGGCATCGCGGTGCACGACAACGTCGTGTACTACACGAAGGGCAGCGGCGGCAACGGCGTGAACACGGTGTACTTTGTCGATACGACCGGCACCGCGTGCCCGTCGGGCGTCGGCGTGCCGTCACCGAAGGCCGTGCTGCCGACGGCGCCGCTCGCGTACAACGCCGCCACGCTGCAGACGGCTGGCCTGCCGAACACCATGTGCGTGCTGGCCGGCTTCCCGAGCACGCCGAACAAGACCGCGACGACGCTCGCCTATCCGTTCGGGATCTGGTTCGCCGACGCGAACACGCTGTATGTCGCGGACGAGGGCGACGGCTACACGGGCGGCGCGGACCTGTACACGCATGCCGCTGCGCAGAAGACGGCGGGCCTGCAGAAGTGGGTTTACGACGCGGGTACGAAGCAGTGGAAGCTCGCCTATACGCTGCAGAACGGGTTGAATCTCGGTCAGCCGTATTCGGTCGCCGGCTACCCGGCGGGCAACAATTCGGCCACGGGCCTGCCGTGGGCACCGGCGACGGCCGGCCTGCGCAACCTGACGGGCCGCGTCGAACGCGACGGCACGGTGACGATCTGGGCGATTACGTCGACCGTCAGCGGCAACGGCGACGTCGGTGCGGATCCGAACCGGCTGGTGGCGGTGCGTGACGTGTTGAAGAACACGAGCGCGGCGACGGCTGCGCATGAACAGTTCGCCGTGCTGCGGACGGCGAAGTTCGCGGAAGTGCTGCGAGGGATCGAGTTCGCGCCGGGGACGGAGACGGGGCGGTCGCACTGAAGTAGGAGAGCCCCCGGCTGATTGATGCCGGGTGACTCGGGCACGGCCGCGCGTTGGTGTGGCCGTGCCCTTCGACTTTGTCGTGGTACGGATTCAGCCGGCGCGTTGCGTTTCGCTGTCTTTCGGCTCAGCCCGAGCCGCACGCTGCCAGATCGGAAACATCGCATTCTTGTCTGATGCCTGCGCATCGATGACGTTGCGGTGATCGACGCGCGGCATGCACGACGCATGGGGCGCACGCGTCGCAGGCGAGTGTGGGCGATTCGCGCGATGTCGAATGCGTGCCGGATACCCGGCTCCGCCATTCACCGGCCCGCACCGCCTCAAAGCGCCTCAACCAGCAACCGCTTGCTCTTCTCGCAATACTCATGACACGCCGCCCGCGCGGCAATCGACGCGCCATGCACGAACCGCGGCGCATCGGCCCGCCGCGACATCGACACGACGATCGACGGCGGCGACGGCTGCAGCGGCAATTCGACGACTTCACCGCTTTCGATCAACGCATCGACGAACAGCACCGGAATCGCCGCCACGCCAAACCCGTCGCGCACGAGCTGCACGATCACCGAGATCGACGGCGAGCCGGTGATGCGCGTGTCCGACAACGGCACGCCGTGCGCATGCGCGAGCGTGCGGACGATGTCCTCCAGCGCGCGATGCGGCGCCGTACCGCGCCCGTAGGTGAGAATCGGCTGCCGCAGCACCTGCCTGGCGAGCCCGGTGCGCGTGTTCGGCAGCAGCCCCGCGCGCGCGATCCAGCGCACCGGGTAGTTCGCGAGCGCATCGCACACGACCGACGCCTCGTCGCTGCCTTCCACGCGGATGATCAGGTCGAGTTCGCCGGCCATCAGCCGGCGCTGCAGCACGACGCTGACGTCGACGGTCAGGTCGATCTCGAGCTGCGGATAGTCGGCCGCCAGCCGCCGCATGTAGTGCGGCAGCCAGCTGTGCACGACGGTCTCGATCACGCCGAGCCGCAGCTTGCCGCGCAGCGCGCGCTCGCCGGAGGCCGCGGCCTGCAGCTCCTGGGTCGCCTCGACCACGGCCTTCGCATAGCCGAGCAGGTATTCGCCGTTCGGCGTGAGCCGGAATTCGCGGCTGTCGCGGTCGACGAGTACCGTCTGCAGTTCGTCCTCGAGCGCTTTCAGGCGCTGCGAGATCGCGGCCGGCGTCGCGTGCAGCGCGGCGGCCGTCGTGCGGAAGTTGCGCAACTTCGCGAGCGTGACGAAGGTGTCGAGAAAACGCGTGTTCATGGCGGTCGGACGGGAGGGTGAGCGCGCACTTTGCCGGTGAGGAAAAGTGAACGGAGCCGGGGAAAACCCCAAGATCCGTTAAGAAATTCTATACACGAAGCGCAAAAAAACTCGTTGGCGACAAAATTTTTTCTTTTCTACTCTTCGCTGTATCCGATGACACGGCACCGTCATCCCGACGCCACACCGATCCGCGACAGAACCTCATGACCCCTTCCGAATTCCGCCAGTCCGTGCGCCACGGCGCGTTCCGCGGCCCGACCGCCGGCCACTGCGGCCCGTACGCGCAAGCGAACCTCGCGATCCTGCCCGACGCGTTCGCGCACGATTTCCTGCGCTTCTGCCAGGCGAACCCGAAAGCCTGCCCGCTGCTGGGCGTCGGCGAACCGGGCGCGTTCCGGGTCGACGTGCTCGGCGAGGATCTCGACATCCGCACCGACGTGCCGAGCTACAACGTCTACCGCGACGGCCGCCTGACCGAACGCGTCGAATCGCTGGAGGCACTGTGGCGCGACGATTTCGTCGTGTTCGCGATCGGCTGCTCGTTCTCGTTCGAGGACATGCTGGCGCGCGAAGGCATCGGCCTGCGCCATGTGGAGGAGGGGCGCAACGTGCCGATGTACCGCACGTCGATTCCGAATCGCCGCGCGGGGATCTTCGGCGGCCAGCTCGTCGTGTCGATGCGGCCGATGCGCGGCGCCGACGCGATTCGGGCGGTGCAGATCACCAGCCGGTTTCCGGGCGTGCACGGCGCGCCGATCCATCTCGGCGATCCGCGCGAGCTGGGCATCACCGACCTGAACGCCCCCGAATTCGGCGACGCGGTGACGATCCGCGACGGCGAGCTGCCGGTGTTCTGGGCGTGCGGCGTGACGCCGCAAACCGCGCTGATGGACGCGAAGCTGCCGATCGCGATCGCGCATACGCCCGGCCACATGCTGATGACCGACATCACGAACGCGTCGCTGGCCGTGTTCTGAGCCCGGACGACGACAACCCGACCCGCACGGCACGCCGCACGCGCGACAATCATTCGACGGCGCATAACGACAGGAGTACCACCATGGAAAGCAAGACCCTCGCGGCGCACGCCGCGGAGCCCGCGAGCCCCGAGCGTAACGGCCTGTTCTCGTGGTACGGGGACGCGCAGCCGCGCGAGCGCCGCGCGTTCTGGAGCTGCAAGGTCGGCTACATGCTCGACGGGATGGACACGCAGATGCTGTCGTTCGTGATCCCGACGCTCGTCGCGACCTGGGGCATCTCGCTCGCCGACGCGGGCTTCATCGGCACGATCACGCTGCTCGCGTCGGCGGCCGGCGGCTGGATCGCCGGCATCCTGTCCGACCGGATCGGCCGCGTGCGCACGCTGCAGCTCACCGTGCTGTGGTTCGCCGTGTTCACTGCGCTGTGCGGGCTCGCGCAGAACTACCACCAGCTGCTCGCGGCGCGCGCGCTGATGGGCTTCGGCTTCGGCGGCGAATGGACGGCCGGCGCGGTGCTGATCGGCGAAGTGATCCGCGCGCGCGACCGCGGCAGGGCGGTCGGCCTCGTCCAGTCGGGCTGGGCGATCGGCTGGGGGCTGTGCGCGCTGCTGTATGCGCTGCTGTTCTCGGTGCTGCCGGCCGAGCAGGCGTGGCGCGCGCTGTTCCTGGTCGGCCTCGCGCCCGCGCTGCTGGTCGTCGCGATCCGTCGCTACGTGAAGGAGCCGGACGTCTACGAGAAGGAGAAGGCCGCGCAGGCGAAAGTGGCCGATGCGCCGCGCCTGACCGAGATCTTCGCGCCGAAGCTGATCACGACGACGCTGCGCGCGGCGCTGCTGACCACCGGCGCGCAGGGCGGCTACTACGCGATCACGACGTGGCTGCCGACCTTCCTGAAGACCGAGCGTCACCTCACGGTGATGGGCACCGGCGGCTATCTCGCGATGATCATCTTCGGCTCGTGGGTCGGCTACCTGACGAGCGCGTACCTGACCGACCGCCTGGGCCGCAAGCCGAACTTCATCCTGTTCGCGGTCGGCTCGATGGTGATCGCGTTCGCGTACACGTCGCTGAACCTGACCAACGCGTCGATGCTGTGGCTCGGCTTCCCGCTCGGCTTCTTCGCATCGGGCATCTTCTCGGGGATGGGCGCGTTCCTCACCGAACTGTTCCCGACCCGCGTGCGCGGTTCCGGCCAGGGCTTCTGCTACAACGTGGGCCGCGCGATCGGTGCGCTGTTCCCGTTCCTGATCGGCGCGCTGTCCAAGCAATACGGGCTCGGCACGAGCATCGGCATCTTCGCGGTCGCCGCATACGGCGTGGTGATCGTCGCCGCGCTGACGCTGCCCGAGACCCGCGGCCGCGAACTCGACGCCGCGTAAGCGGCAAGGGCGGCTCGCCCTTCGTTTTTCTTCCCCTTTGACCGACCCCGTGACACGGCGCGCGACGCGCGCCGTGCGGCGGCGCTCATCCCTCGATTCCACGACGCATCGACCCGACATCATGACCGACCGACACCTTTCCTCCGTTCCGTCCGACGCCGCACGCTGGCAATTCTGGATCGACCGCGGCGGCACCTTCACCGACATCGTCGCGCGCCGGCCCGACGGCACGCTCGTCACGCACAAGCTGCTGTCGGAGAACCCCGAGCAGTACCGCGACGCGGCCGTGGCCGGCATTCGCCACCTGCTCGGCCTCGCGGCCGGCGAGCCGATCACGCCCGAGCGCGTCGACATGGTGAAGATGGGCACGACGGTCGCGACCAACGCGTTGCTCGAACGCAAGGGCGAACGCACCGCGCTCGCGACGACGCGCGGCTTTCGTGACGTGCTGCGCATCGCGTACCAGAACCGGCCGCGCCTGTTCGATCTCGACATCGTGCTGCCGGATGCACTGTACGAGACCGTCGTCGAGATCGACGAGCGCATCGGCGCGCACGGCGACATCGTCGTGCCGTTCGATGCGCAGGGCGCCGAGGCGTCGCTGCGCCGCGTGTTCGACTCGGGCGTGCGCGCGCTCGCGATCGTGCTGATCCACGGCTATCGCTACACCGCGCACGAACGCGCGCTGGCGGACCTGGCGCGCCGCATCGGCTTCACGCAGGTGTCGGTGTCGCACGAGGTGTCGCCGTTGATGAAGATGGTGTCGCGCGGCGATACGACGGTGGTCGACGCGTACCTGTCGCCGATCCTGCGCCGCTATGTCGAGCAGGTCGCGCACGAGATGCCGGGCGTGAACCTGCAGTTCATGCAGAGCAGCGGCGGGCTGACGCGCGCCGATGCGTTCCAGGGCAAGGACGCGATCCTGTCGGGCCCGGCCGGCGGGATCGTCGGGATGGTGCGCGCCGCGCAGGCGGCCGGCTTCGAGCGCGTGATCGGCTTCGACATGGGCGGCACGTCGACCGACGTGTCGCACTATCACGGCGAATTCGAGCGCGTGTTCGAGACGCAGGTGGCCGGCGTGCGGATGCGCGCGCCGATGATGAGCATCCATACGGTGGCCGCGGGCGGCGGCTCGGTGCTCGGCTTCGACGGCGCGCGGCTGCGCGTCGGGCCCGAGTCGGCCGGCGCGAACCCGGGGCCGGCGGCGTACCGGCGCGGCGGCCCGCTGACGGTGACCGACTGCAACGTGATGCTCGGCAAGATCCAGCCCGATCATTTCCCGCGCGTGTTCGGCCCGCACGCGGACGAACCGCTCGACCGCGACGGCGTGGTCGCGAAGTTTGCCGCGCTCGCCGACGAGATCCACGCGGCGACCGGGCGGCGCGAGACGCCCGAGGCGCTCGCCGAAGGCTTCCTGGAAATCGCGATCGGCAGCATGGCGAACGCGATCAAGAAGATTTCCGTGCAGCGCGGCCACGACGTGTCGCGCTACGTGCTGACGACGTTCGGCGGCGCGGGCGGCCAGCACGCGTGCGGCGTCGCCGATGCGCTCGGCATGACGCAGGTGTTCGCGCATCCGCTGGCGGGCGTGCTGTCCGCATACGGGATGGGCCTCGCCGACCAGACCGCGATGCGTGAGCGTGCGGTCGAGGCCGTGTTGTCCGACGATTCATTGCCGGCGCTGAATGCCGCGCTCGACCGGCTGGCCGACGAGGCCGTCGGCGCGCTGCTCGAACAGGGCGTGCCGCCGGAGCGGATCGCGACCGAGCGGCGCGTGCACCTGCGCTACCAGGGCACCGATTCGGCGCTCGACGTGCCGGCCGGCAGCGTCGCCGAGATGCAGCAAGCGTTCGAGGCCGCCTACCGGCAGCGCTACGCGTTCCTGATGCCCGGCACGCCGCTCGTCGCCGAGCTCGCGTCGGTCGAGGCGATCGGCCGCTCCGACGCGCCGGTGGAGATCGCACCGCTCGCGCCGCGTCACGCGGGCAACGGCGACGATGCCGCGCCGCGCGCCCATTCCGCGGTGCGCTTCCATTCCGGCGGCCAATGGCACGACGCGGCGCTCTACGTGCGCGACACGCTGCTGGCCGGCGACGCGATCGACGGCCCGGCGATCGTCGCGGAGCAGAACGGCACGACCGTCGTCGAGCCCGGCTGGCGCGCGCAGATGACCGCGCAGGGCAACCTCGTGCTGGCGCGCACGACGCCGCGGCCGACGCGCCGCTCGCTCGGCACCGATGCCGACCCGGTGCGGCTCGAGATCTTCAACAACCTGTTCATGTCGATCGCCGAGCAGATGGGGCTGCGGCTGCAGAACACCGCGTACTCGGTGAACATCAAGGAGCGCCTCGACTTCTCGTGCGCGATCTTCGACGGCGACGGCAACCTGATCGCGAACGCGCCGCACATGCCCGTGCACCTCGGCTCGATGGGCGAGAGCATCCGCACGGTGATCGAGCGCAACCGCGGCCGCATGCGCGACGGCGACGTGTTCATGCTGAACGACCCGTATCACGGCGGCACGCACCTGCCGGACGTGACGGTCATCACGCCGGTGTTCGCGGACGGCTCGGACGCGCCGCTGTTCTACGTCGGCTCGCGCGGCCACCACGCGGACATCGGCGGCACGACGCCGGGCTCGATGCCGCCCGATTCGACCCACATCGACGAGGAGGGCGTGCTGATCGACAACTGGCAGCTCGTGTCGGCCGGCACGCTGCGCGATGCGCAAACCCGCGCGTTGCTCGCGTCGGGCCGCTACCCGGCGCGCAACGTCGACCAGAACATGGCCGACCTGCGCGCGCAGGTCGCCGCGAACCAGAAGGGCGTCGACGAATTGCGCCGGATGGTCGCGCAGTTCGGCCGCGACGTCGTGCTCGCGTTCATGGGGCACGTGCAGGACAACGCGGAAGAAGCCGTGCGGCGCGTGATCGGCGCGCTGCAGGACGGCGCGTACCGCTACCCGCTCGACAACGGCGCGGAGATTCGCGTCGCGATCCGCGTCGACCGGGCGGCGCGGCGCGCGGAAATCGATTTCACGGGCACGTCCGCGCAGCTCGACAACAACTTCAACGCGCCGAAGGCCGTGTGCATGGCCGCCGTGCTGTACGTGTTCCGCACGCTGGTCGGCGACGACATCCCGCTGAACGCCGGCTGCCTGAAGCCGCTCACGGTGATCGTGCCCGCCCGTTCGATGCTGAACCCCGAGTATCCGGCGGCGGTCGTGTCGGGCAACGTCGAGACGTCGTCGGCCATCACCAACGCGCTGTACGGCGCGCTCGGCTGCGTCGCGTCGAGCCAGGGAACGATGAACAACTTCACATTCGGCAACGATCGCTACCAGTACTACGAGACGATTGCGGGCGGCAGTGGCGCCGGCGACGGGTTCGCGGGCGTCGGCGCGGTGCAGACGCACATGACGAACTCGCGGCTCACCGATCCGGAGGTGCTCGAATGGCGCTACCCGGTGCGGCTCGACTCGCACCGGATCCGCGCCGGGTCGGGCGGCGGCGGGCGCTGGCGCGGCGGCGACGGCGCGGTGCGGCGGATTCGCTTCCTCGAGCCGATGACCGCGTCGATCCTGTCGAACAACCGGATCCACGCGCCGTTCGGCGCGGCGGGCGGCGAGGCCGGCGCGCTCGGCCGCAACACGATCGAGCGCGCGGACGGCACGGTCGAGGCGCTCGACCATATCGGCCGCGCGCAGATGGCGCCGGGTGATGTATTCGTCGTCGAAACGCCGGGCGGCGGCGGATACGGCGCGGCGGGCTGAGCCGGGCAGCCGGTGCCGGCGTGCCGCGCCGGTGCTCGAGCGGCATTGCAACGGACTGTGGAATAAAGCTGCGCATTGACGCACGAAAGGAATCAAATTCGACGGAAAGTCGGGTCGCCGGAGGGCGATCCGACCCCGCCGCCAGGCGCGGGCCAAAGCATTGCCGCCGAATCCTGAAATCAGCCGCAAACGCCCGCCTGGCGGGGCGCTCGGCCCGACTCGCCGAACCCGTTGCGCACCGCCGCAACCGCGATTGAGCCGCCTGCCCATCATGAAAAATCCGGCTTGCCAATCGAGTCCCAATTCCTTGACACTCTGCTCTAAATGTGAGTGCCAATCCTGATCGTCATTTGATAAGATGGCTCTCATCATTCGTTAGGCAGCACCTGCGCGCATGACGCGCGAACGCCGGGTCGCATTAGCGGGAAACAAGTACGGGACGAGGCCCATCATCACGGCACTCACGGTCGCCTTGCCGGACGCGCATCACGCGCGCCCCGGCACGGCGGCCGGCCGGCTCGCCTCCGTCTACACTGTGCGTTTTTTCTGGATCGGGGCGTCTCCATGGATGACGAAAACGATAGCGCGGTGCTCGAGGCGCACGTCGGTACGCGCAGCCCCTGCTGGCGTCTCGGCAGCGACAGCAACGCACTCGAACTGGCGGCCGTCCGCGGCCTGACCAACGTCGCCGTCGCGCTGACGGTCGAACAGGCCGCGTGCATCCGCGCGCTGACCGGTGTCACGTCGCACCTGGTGCTCGACATCGCGCTGTTCGGCGAACCGGTCAAGCTCCATCTCGTCGGCCGGAAGGTCGACACGACCAACTGGGCCGGCACGGCGTCCGCCTATTCCGATGCCGAGTCCGTCGCGGGCGATCTCGCGCACGGGCTCGCGTTCGCCGAGCAGGTCGTGTCCGAAGTGAATTCGCTCGTGGTGATCCTCGACCGCAACGGGATGGTGCAGCGCTTCAACCGCCTGTGCGAGGAAGTGACGGGCAAGCGCGAGGTCGACGTGATCGGCCGCAGCGCGTTCGAGCTGTTCATGACCCCCGAGCAGGGCGCGCAGTCGCGCAGCAACATCACGGGATTTTTCGCGAGCAACCATTCGTTCGCGGTCGAGCGCTACATCAACACGGTCAACGGGCCGCGCCTGTTCCAGTTCCGCAACAAGTTCGTGCAGAGCGGCAGCGGCGTCGACGAGCAGTTCCTGATCTGCTCGGGCATCGACATCACCGAGGAGCGCAGCGCGCAGCAGCGGCTCATCGAGCTCGCGAACACCGACGTGCTGACCGGCCTGCCGAATCGCCATGCGATCAGCGAGCGCATCCACGCGGCGATCGCCGCCGAGACCGCCGCGACGCGCGGGCAGGTCGGCATCCTGTTCCTCGATCTCGACAACTTCAAGCGCGTCAACGATCACTACGGGCACATCACCGGCGACCGGCTGCTGCAGGACGTGTCGGCGATCATCAGCGGCTGCCTGCCGTCCGGCGCGACGCTCGCGCGGCTCGGCGGCGACGAATTCCTCGTGCTGTTCGAGCACGGCACGCGGCCGCTGCTCGAAGCGACCGCGCAGATCATTCTCGAACGGCTGCGCACGCCGATTCATCTCGGGCTGATGGAGGTCTACACGAGCTGCTCGATCGGCATCGCGATGCATCCGCAGCACGGCGATTCGCTCGAGACGCTGATCCGCAGCGCGGATACCGCGATGTACGTCGCGAAGGAGGAGGGCAAGCATACGTATCGCGTGTTCTCGCTGGAGATGAACCAGAAGGTCGCGAAGTACATGTGGCTCGACACGAACCTGCGCAAGGCGCTCGAAGAGGAGCAGTTCGTGCTGCATTACCAGCCGGTCGTCGATATCGCGACCGGCGACGTGCACGGCGTCGAGGCGCTGATCCGCTGGCAGTCGCCCGATCGCGGGCTCGTCGCGCCGGTCGAGTTCATCCGCTTCGCGGAGGAGTCGGGCCTGATCGCGCCGCTCGGGCGCTGGGTGATGCGTACCGCGGCCGCGCAGGCCGCCGCCTGGAAGGCGAAGGGGCTCGGCATCCGGATCGCGGTGAACGTGTCCGCGCGGCAGCTGCAGGACATGAACATCGTGCACCAGCTGGCGTCGATCCTCGACGCCGCGGGGCTCAAGCCCGGCCTGCTCGACATCGAGCTGACCGAGAGCTGCTTCATCGAGGACGAGGATGCGGCCAACGGGCTGATGCGACAGTTCCGCCAGCTCGGCGCGGAGATCCATCTCGACGATTTCGGCACCGGCTATTCGTCGCTGTCGCAGTTGTCGCGCCTGCCGCTCGACGCGATCAAGCTCGACCGCAGCTTCATCACGGGCATCGACCGCAATCCGCGCTCGCAGGCGCTGGTGCGCTCGGTCGTGTCGCTCGCGAAGGCGCTGAATTTCGCGGTGGTCGCCGAGGGCGTCGAAACGCATGCGGAAGCCGAATTCCTCAAGCAGCTCGACGTCGATCATGCGCAGGGCTACTACTACGCCCGCCCGATGCCGGCCCAGGCGTTCGAGGCGTGGCTCGCGGAGACGAGGAAGCTCAGGCTGATCGCCTGAGCTTCGTTCACGAACAGGCGCCGCCGGCGAGCGGCGGCGCCCGTCGCATTACACCGTGCGCAGCTTCGACACGCGCCGGTTCTGCAGCATCACGAGGCGTTCCATGTACGCGAGGTCCTTCGGCTCGATCGTGAACGCCGCATGCACCCAGGCTTCCGTGATGTCCATCAGCTCGGAGCGCGTCAGCTGGAACACCCGCTCGCGTGCGCGCAGCATCGCGCGCACGCCGTTCAGCTTCGGCTTGGTCACGTCGATGAAGGTGCGCGTCGCGAGATACGCGTCACCCGCGTCGAACGTCTGGTCGACCAGCCCGCGATCCTCGTACCACTCGGCGGCGTGCGCTTCACCGGTCGAGATCAGTTGCTCCGCAACGCCCCGATCGGCCTTGCGCGCGACGAGCGAATAGCCGCCCATGCCCGGGAACAGGTTGAACGCGATCTCGGGAAACCCGAGCTTCACGCCCTTCTGCGCGAGCACGTAGTGATGCGCGAGCGCGGCCTCGAAGCCACCGCCGAGCGCGCTGCCCTCGACCATCGCGATCGAGATCGCCCCGGTGCCGAAGCCCGTGTAGATCTCGTACACGCCGTCGATGCACGAGCGCGCATAGGCCATCAGCAGGTCGCGCTTGCCGCTGCGGATCGCGTCGACGAAAAAGCTCAGGTCGCCGCCGACGTTGAACAGCTCGGGGACGAGCGAGCCCGTCACCCAGAAGTCGAACGGCAGGCCCGAATCGCGTGCGACGCGTGCGAGATGGATGATGTCGGTAACGAGTTGCTGGTTGAAGCACGGCCGCGGCTCCGATCGCAGCATCATCCACATGACATTACGTCCCTCTTCATAAAAGGCAGTCAGTTGCGTGAGTTCGCCGGCTTCATAAAACGGGCGGCACGCGGGATGGGATTGGAGTTGCATGGTATGTCCTCGTGAGATGTGGTTTTTGAAGACCGTCGCGCCCGGTGCCGAGCGGGAGGCGAGTGTCCTGCAGGGCGCCGGGCGCGAGGCATCGCCATTGTTGCGCGCGCACAAAAGTCGAATTGCGAGGAACCACGCACGACCGGGACGCGGGTGCCGGTCGCATCGGTGCGGGTGGGGAAGGGCGCGGCGGGCACGGCCGGCCGCTATCGGGCCAAGGCGGGCGGCGCGTCGGGCGGAGCCGGCAGGCGTGTGAAGGCGGCCGGAACGGTAGCCGGGCAGGTTCGCCGTGTCGCGCGGATGCGTGTAAACGGCCGATCCGGTGCGTGGCCGCCGGCGTTGTCCGCTTACATGCTGAAAGCGGTGCCGGGCCGCCGTGCGGCCCCTATGGAAGATGCGGACTGGCGCCGCGCCCGTGCGTCGATTAGCTTTAAAGGATCACGCCGCGCGTGGCACCGGGCGTGCGGGAGGGGACCATGACCACGTTCCAGAAAGTATGGCAGTTGCTCGTCGGAAAGCCGCTCGACCCGCTCGATCCGCGCACGCGGCATGCGATCGCCGTGACGCCGTTGCTGGCCTGGGTCGGGCTCGGCGCCGATGGCCTGTCGTCGTCGTGCTACGGCCCGGAAGAAGCGTTCCTCGCGCTGGCGCACCACACGCCGCTCGCGCTGTTCCTCGCGCTCGCGACGGCGGCGACCGTGTTCATCATCGCGCTCGGCTACAACCAGGTGATCGAGCTGTTCCCGACGGGCGGCGGCGGCTACCGCGTCGCGACGTCGCTGCTCGGCTCGAAGCCGGGGCTCGTGTCGGGTGCCGCGTTGCTGGTCGACTACGTGCTGACCGTCGCGACGTCGCTCGCGAGCGGCGTCGACGCGTTCTTCAGCCTGCTGCCGGTCAGCGCGCAGGCGTTCAAGCTCACGACCGAGATCGTGCTGATCGTGCTGATGACGGGGCTCAACTTCCGCGGGATGCGCGAATCGATCATGGTGCTGCTGCCGATCTTCATCGGCTTCGTGATCCTGCACTTCGCGCTGATCGTCTATGGGGTCGCCGTGCACGGCAGCAACCTCGCGATGATCGTGCCGGACGCCGTGCACGAAGCGCACGGGATGTCGCAATCGCTCGGCCTGTTCGTGATGCTCGCGCTGCTGATGCGCGCGTTCTCGCTCGGCGGCGGCACCTACACGGGCCTCGAGGCCGTGTCGAACAACGTGAACATGCTCGCCGATCCGCGCGTGCCGAACGGCAAGGTGACCATGTGGTACATGTCGACGTCGCTCGCGTTCACGGCCGGCGGCATCATCCTGCTGTACATGCTGTGGCACGCCCGGCCCGTCGAAGGCCAGACGCTCAACGCGGTCGTGTTCGGCAGCGTGATCGACCATCTCGGGCTCGGCTCGGCCTTCGCGCGCCACGCATTGCTCGCGGCCGTGCTCGCGTTCGAGGCCGGGCTGCTGATGGTCGGCGCGCAGACCGGCTTCCTCGACGGCCCGGCCGTGCTGTCGAACATGGCGTCGGATTCGTGGGTGCCGCGCCATTTCCGCGACCTGTCGGGGCGCCTCGTGCGGCAGAACGGCATCATCGTCGTCGGGCTGTCGAGCCTGCTGATCCTCTTGTGGACGCACGGCAGCGTCGACGTGCTCGTCGTGCTGTACAGCATCAACGTGTTCCTCACGTTCAGCCTGTCGCTGCTCGGGCTGTGCACGTACTGGTGGCGCCATCGCCGCGAGCCGGGCTGGTTCAAGCACTTCTTCCTGTCGGCGCTCGGGCTGAGCGTGACGGCTACCGTGCTCGTCATCACGCTGATCGAGAAGTTCACGGCGGGCGGCTGGCTCACGGTGCTCGTGACGAGCGCGGTGATCGCGCTGTGCTTCATGATCAACCGCCACTACGCCTATACGCGCGCGCAGCTCGCGAAGGAGGACGAATTGTTCTCGGGCAAGCCGCCCGAAGTCGACGAGGCCACCGCGCCGGGCAAGCCCGACCCGTCGCAACCGACGGCGGTGCTGCTGGTGGGCAAGCATCGCGGCGCGAGCATGCACGCGCTGCTGTGGGTCAACCGGCTGTTTCCGGGGCATTTCCGCAACGTGATCTTCCTCGCGGTCGGCGAAGTCGACGCGAAGGCGTACGACGGTCACGAACACCTCGAGCGGCTGCGGCACACGATCACCGAAGCGCTCGACTACTATGTCGCGCACTGCCGCCGCAACGGCATCGCGGCCGACTACCGGATCGCGTTCGGCACGAATCCCGTCGTCGAGTTCATGAACCTGGCTTCATCGACGCTCGACGAATACCCGAACGCCGTGTGCTTCGCGAGCAAGCTGATCTTCCGGCGCGTGAATTTCCTCACGGCCTGGCTGCACAACCAGACGCCCGTGGAGCTGCAGGCGCGGCTGCACGTCGAGGGCAAGCAGATGGTGCTGTTGCCGATGAACGTCGGGTAGCGGTGCACGTTGTGTTCCGCGCCAGGTGACGACCAGGCGCAATGACGATGCGGATCACGTTTCGGCCCTGTGCCGCACCCGCTATCGTGATGTGGGGTGTGCAGGCGCGCATCGCGCCGGCCGATTTCTGGTACGGCGAAGCTACGACGGCTTCTGCGGCAGGCGCCGGTCGTTCCGACCCCGCGCGGCGCGTGACCGGACGAAGGGGCGCCGGGCCGTACTCACGTCAGCATCGGTATCGCTTCGATCAGCGCGATGCCGAGCAACGCACCGATCGCGGCGCCGATCAGTCTCGGATGCCACCGCAGATGCAGCGCCGTCAGCAGTGCGCCGAACAGGATCAGGCCCAGCAGCGTGAACGCGATCACGAGGTAACCCATTTCGAAATCGCTATTGATGATCGCCATGATGCCTCCTTCCCCACGTCGGCACGTCGTGTCCGACAGAGCGTCGTTTCGTCGACGTTGCATGCAGGGATGACCTGAATGAATTATAGGTTGCGACGTGATGCAAAAAAGGCGCTCCAGCTCGGGACAGGATGCACGGGGGCGGCGCATCGGCGGGGCGAAGCCGGCGCTGCACGCCCGGCGAGCTCGCCGCATCGCGCAGCCGGCTCGCCGCTGCGCGGCTTGACGCTCGCCGGCACGTCACCCACACTGGTTCGCACGACGGGCACGCGGCGTGGGTTGTCATGTGCGCGTCAGGCGGATCGAACCATTCGCGCCGGCGCGCGGCCCTGGCGCCCGGCAACGAACGCGCGGAGAGCTTCGACGTGGTGCTTTTTCCTATCCGATGGACCGGCCGGCTAGTCGCCTGCGCCATCGCGCTCGGCCCCGGTGCGGCCATGGCCGATGTGCGCGACCACGGCAACACGATCGACACGGCCGGCGGCGCGCCCGTCACGGTCGTCAGCGACGTCCACGAATTCGTGATCCAGCACGACGGCTCGCTCGACGAGCACGACGATTCGACGCTGCGCGCGAACGACGCGAACGGCATCGATGCCATCGCGCAGCGCTACGTGTGGTTCGACAGGAATCTCGAGAAGGTGGACCTGCTCGCGGCCGAGACGATCGACCGCGACGGCGTCGCGCATCCGGTCGGCGCGGACGGCATCCGCGACGTGCAGGAACCGCGCTCGGCCGGCGCGCCGACGTTCCAGGACGGGCTGCTGCGCACCGTCGTGTTTCCCGGCGTCGAAGCCGGGTCGAGCACGCGCGTGGCGTTCCGCAAGACCCGCACGAAGCCGGTCAACCGAGGCTACTTCGGCTATACCGTGGAGCCGTCGCGCGAGCCGGTCGACCGCCAGCGGCTGATCTTCGACGTGCCGGCCGACATGCCGCTGTACGCGGATGCGCACGGCTACGTCGCGCTGCCGCCGGTCACCGCGAACGGCCGCACGCGCTACGAATTCGACTACCGGCACGGCCCGTACGACCGCATCGAAAGCGGCGCGGTCGGCTACGCGACCTACGGCGACCGGCTCGTCGTCTCGACGCTGCCTGACTACGCGGCGTTCGCCGCGCGCTACCGCCACGCGGCCGTCGATCCGGGCGCGGACGATCCGGCCGTCGCGCAGCTGGCGCGCACGCTCACCGCGGGTGTCGCCGATCCGCACGACCAGGCGCGCATCCTGTACGACTGGGTGCAGGCGAACATCCGCTACGTCGGGCTGTTTCTCGGCGAAACGGCCGCCGCCCCGCATCGCGTCACTGACATCCTGCGCAACCGCTACGGCGACTGCAAGGATCATGTCGCGCTGTTCGGCGCGCTGCTCGCGGCGATCGGCATCCGCAGCGAGCCGGTGCTGCTCAATCTCGGGTCCGTCTACACGCTGCCGTCGGTGCCCGGCTACGGCGGCGGGGCGATCAATCATGCGATCACGTGGCTGCCCGATCTCGCGCGCTATGCGGACACGACGACGGCCGGCATCGCATTCGGCTATCTGCCGCCGATCGTGATGGACCGTCCCGCGCTGCTGGTCGATACGGGCGTGCTGTCGCGCACGCCGGCCACGCAACCGCGCGGCCGCATCGCGCGGGTCGAGATCGACGCCGCGGGGCTGGGCGCCGCGCGTTTTCACGCGCACACCGAGGACGACGGCTGGACGGCCGAACTCGAACGCAACCTGTTTCGCCGCGCGACGCCCGACGCCGTCGCGCAGCTCGCGAACAACCGGCTGCGGCAAAGCGGCCTGCGCGGCCGCGCGCAGCTGTCGACCAGCGACCGGCGCGTGACCGACGGGCCGTTCGACGTGACGATGTCGGGCACGCTCGATCATTTCGTGTGGCCCGACGGCACGACCGCGTTGCCCGCGCTGTCGAGCCTGACGGGCGGCATCGCGACGCAGGTCGAGAACTGGCTCGCCGAGCCCGTGCGCACGCAGCCGTGGGGCTGCATCGGCGGCACGTTCGACGAGACCGGCCAGATCGCGCTGCCGGCCGACGTCGCGGTGACCGACCTGCCGGCCGATACGGCCGTGCACGACCGCTTCGTCGACTTCACGTCGCATTACGTATTCGACGCGGCCGCGCGCGTCGTGCAGGTCACGCGGCGCATGACGGCGGATTTCGGCCGTCAGGTGTGTACGGCGGACGAATTCACGGCGCTGCGCGCGTCGCTCGAGCGCATCGAACGCGACACGCAGGCGCAGATCGTCGTGCGGGCGAAAGGGCGTTGAACGGGCAGGGAAGGTGAACGCATCGATGCGATCGGTCGATGCGCAGGAGGAACATCATGACGGAACGGGATCACGAGATCGCCGATCTCTCGAAGGAATTGCTGGGCCGGATCGTGCAAGGCACCGTGGCGAGCGGTGCGGTCGTGGACGTGGAGCAGTGCGCGGCGCTTGCCGTGCAGTGCGCGACGGCGCTGATCGACAAGCTGGAAGCGCGCAGCGACTGAACGACGCTGCCATCACGTGTGAGGGCCATTGGGGCGACGCCTGGCGGCCGCGGCCGGCATCACGCGTGAAGCGTGACGCGCGCCACGTCATGCACTACGCTTCGACGCGCACCTCGCCATCCGCGCGCACGGCGCCCGGCGGCTTGCCCACCACGCGCTTGAACGCGCGGCTGAACGCGGCGAGCGAGCCGTAGCCCAGCCGGTAAGCGACGGCCTCGATCGTCTCGTGGTCGCGCGTGATCCATTGCGCGGCGAGCCGCATCCGCAGCTCGGTCAGGTAGCGCACCGGCGTCATCCCGGTGGCCGCGAGAAAGCGTTCGGCGAACACCGAACGCGATACGCCCGCTTCGGTCGCGAGTTCCGCCACGCTCCAGTTGCGGCCCGGATCGCGATGCAGCGCGACGATCGCGCGGCCGAGCTTCGGTTCGCGCAGCGCCTGCACCCAGCCCGTCGCATCACCGCATCCGCATTCGACCCAGCCGCGCACGATGAACGCCGCGACCACATCCGCGAGCCGCGCGAGGATGCCCGCGAAACCCGCGCGCGCCGAGCACGCTTCGCGCTCCATTGCATCGAGCATCGGGCGGATTTCCGGATAGCGCGCGAGCAGCGTGCCGACGTGCATGAACTCGGGCATCGTGCCGACCAGCGGCTGCATGCCGCCGAGATCGAGCTCCATGCACGCGCTGAAGATCAGCGCATCGCCGGCACCCGGCTCGGTCGTCGCGCAGCTGGCCGGCGACACGCCGGCCGATGCCACCGACGCGACCGTATCGCAGATTTTCGCGACCTCGAACCCGTTGATCTCGCGGCACGGTGCGTCGGGGTCCGACACCAGCGCGTGCATGCCGCCGCGCGGCAGCAGGATCGCGTCGCCGGCTTCGAGCCGCATCGTGGCGCCCGACGCGTCGCGCAGCAGCACCGGCCCGCGCCCGACGAAATGGAACTGCGCGCGGCCCGTCACGTGGCCGAAATTCAGCCCGAACGGCCGCGCGACCTGGATGCGGCGGTACTGGACGCCGCTCAGGCGCATCCCCAGCAGCAGCTCGCTGACGAGGTCGTGCACGTCGGGGATGGGCGGAAGCAGGGGCTCGGACATGGCGAGATTCGGACGAACGATCAACAAGAACGGATTGTATGTCATAGACCGTCCTGACGTGGTTCCTTACGATACGCCCTCATCAGTACTTTCCCTAACCGACACGGAACCACGCATGAATCCCGGAACCTCCACGGCCGCCTCGACGGCGGCCCCCCGCGAACCGGCCTGGGGCGCGGTATTCGCGATGACGCTCGGCGTGTTCGGGCTCGTCACGGCCGAATTCCTGCCGGCCAGCCTGCTGACGCCGATGGCCGACAGCCTCGGCGTGACCGAAGGCGTGGCCGGGCAGGCCGTCACGGCCACCGCGACGGTCGCGCTCGTCACGAGCCTGCTGATCTCGGCGCTGACGCGCACGATCGACCGGCGGCGCGTGCTGCTCGTGTTCTCGGTGCTGCTCGTCGCGTCGAACCTGGCGGTCGCGTTCGCGCCCAACCTGGCAATGCTGCTGGTCGGCCGCGTCGTGCTCGGCATCGCGCTCGGCGGCTTCTGGACGATGGCCACCGCTACCGCGATGCGGCTCGTGCCGACGGCGATGGTGCCGCGTGCGCTGTCGATCATCTTCAGCGGCGTGGCGGTCGCGACGATCGCGTCCGCGCCGATGGGCAGCTACTTCGGTCACCTGATCGGCTGGCGCAACGTGTTCCTGATCGCGGCCGCGCTCGGCGGCATCGCGTTCGTGTCGCAGATCCTCACGCTGCCGTCGATGCCGCCGAGCGGCACGACGCGGTTGCGCACGCTGATCGACGTGCTGCGCCGGCCGACCGTCGGCCTCGGCATGTTCGCGACGATCCTCGTGTTCACCGGGCACTTCGCGTTCTTCACGTACCTGCGGCCGTTCCTCGAACAGGTCGCGGGTGTCGGCGTGAACGGGTTGTCGGCGATCCTGCTCGGCTACGGCATCGCGAACTTCGTCGGCACGTCGCTCGCGGGCCGCGTGCTCGAACACCGGTTGCGGCCGATGCTGATCGGGATGCCCGCGCTGATGGTCGTGCTCGGCGTCGCGCTCGTCGCACTCGGCCGCGCGCCGATGATCGACGCGGTGCTCGTCGCGTTGTGGGGGATGGCGTTCGGCGGCGTGCCCGTCGCGTGGTCGACGTGGGTCACGCGCACCGTGCCCGATGAGGCCGAGAGCGCCGGCGGCCTGATCGTCGCGGCGATCCAGCTCGCGATCGCGACGGGCGCGGCGGCCGGCGGCGTCGTGTTCGACGCGAACGGCGCGGCCGGCGTGTTCGTGGCCGCGGCCGTCGTGCTGGCCGTCGCGGTCGCGACGATCGTGACCGGCGTGCCGAAGCGTGTCGGCGTGGTGTCCGCGCTGGCGGAATGACCGGCACCGGCGGGCCGCCCGGCCCGCCGCTCAGCGCACCGGTGCGTGCGTGTCGAGCAACTGCCGGTGACGCGCTTCGGTCGCGTCGTCGGCGGGGAACATGCACTCCATGCGCAGTTCCTGCGCGGCGGCGCTTTGCGGCGTCCCCACCGTCGTGACCAGCGAGAAGTAACGCAGCACGACGCCTTCATGCACGAAGCCGATCGGGATGACCGGCAGCGACGGGGCGGCGGCCGGCGCCGGCGGCGTTTTCCAGTCGCGCGGCGCATCGGGGCTCGCGAGCAGGTCGTCGAGCAACTGCCGCGTGTCGTCGTCGATCACGCGGCCGACCGCTTCGCGATGCACGCGTTGCAGCAGGCTGCGCGACACCGTCTCCCAGTCGGCCAGGAACGGCCGCATGCCGTGCGGATCGAACATCAGGCGCAGCAGGTTGCGCGGGCCGTCGCGCGCGGCCATGTCGATGAAGCAGCCAAAGAAGCGCGGCGCCGCGTCGTTGGTCATCAGAACGTTCCAGTGGCGATCCATCACGATCGCCGGAAACGGATCGTGCTGGCGCACGACGCGTTCGAGCGCGCCGATCACGCCCTGCATCTCCTGCGCATCCCACGGCGCTTCCGAATACACCGGTGCATACCCGGCCGCGAGCAGCAGCGCGTTGCGCTCGCGCAGCGGCACGTCCAGCGTTTGCGCGAGCGTCAGCAGCGTGTCGCGGCCCGGCACGCTGCGTCCGCTTTCGATGAAGCTGATCTGGCGCTGCGAGATGCCCGCGTCGAGCGACAGGTCGAGCTGGCTCACGCCGCGCACGTCGCGCCAGTAGCGCAGCAACTGGCCGAGTGCGTGCGGCGGCGCGTGCGGTTCGCGACGGCTGGCGTTCATCGTGCCTCCCAGAGCGTTCCATGAAGGACGCGATCGACTATATCGGACTCACGCGGCGTTCGCCTGCCATGCGAATGCATCGAACGGTGCCTCGAGCGCGGGCTGCGTCACGCTGCCGACGTAGTTCGTGATCGTCGATGCGGCGACCACCGCGATCACTTCCAGCAACTGTTCGGCGCTGAAGCCGGCGTCGAGGAACGCCTGCCGGTCGGCCTCGGGCAGGTGGCCGCGGGTGTCGATCAGCTTGCGTGCGGTGGCCGACAGCGCGGCCAGGGTCGGGTCGCCGGGCAGGGCGCCGCGGCGGATCGCGTCGGCGTCGGCGTGGGTCACACCCTGTTTCAGCGCCAGCGCGGTATGGAACGCGACCGGCCAGTCGCTCGCGTTCGTGACCGCGTTGGTGAGCAGGAGCGTCTGGATCTGCGGCTCGGTGAGGCTGCTCGCGTGCACGCGCTCGAACAGGCCGATGAAGCCGTTGATCAGCACCGGCGACGCGGCCATGGCCGCCGCGATGTTCGGGACGATGCCGAAGGTTTGCTGGAGTTGCTGGAGGACGGGCTTTGAGGCGGCCGGTGCCGAGTCGATGGTGTGAAGCGGGTAGGCGGACATGGTGTCTCCGGGGGATGAGCGCCGCCGGAATGGCGGCGCGACACCCGAAGCGTAGGAGCGGCCGTGTCGTGCGCCAATTACATGGGATGTAATCGTTCGATGGGCGCGAAGCTGTCAGCCGCCTTGCCGGACCATCTCCGCCAGCGTCTTCATCGCCTGCAGGTACGGATACGGCCCGTGGCTGATGCGGGCCACGCCGTATTCCGCGAATTCGGCGAGCGTCGGCGTTTCCGTGACGCGCATCACGTTCACCGGCAGCGGCGACGCGGCCGTCAGCGCGCGAATGAGCGCAGGCGAGCTCAGCCCCGGCACGAACAGCCCATCGGCACCGGCCGCGGCATACGCGCGTGCGCGGGCCAGCGTGGCGTCGAGCAGGCGCTCGTCGTGCGTGTCGGCCGGCGCCTTGAAGAACACGTCGGTACGCGCATTGATGAAATAGTAGGCACCCGCGCGATCCGCGGCCTGCCGGGCTGCCGCGAGACGAGCCGCCGCTGCGTCGACGTCACGCAATTCGCCCGTCGCCGGGAAGCTGTCCTCGAGATTGCAGCCGATCGCGCCGGCCTTGATGCTGAGCGCGATCGTTTCGGCGACATCTTCCGGCCGCTCGCCGTACCCGCTTTCGAGATCGACGGTGACGGGCAGGTCGGTCGCGCGCGTGATCCGCTCGAGCACGTCCATCATCAGCGCGCGCGGCATCTGCTCGCCGTCGCCGAAACCGTTGGCCGCCGCGACCGACCAGCTGCCGGTCGCCAGTGCGACGGCGCCCGCATCGGCCGCCGTGCGCGCGCTGCCGGCGTCCCACACGTTGAACAGCGCCAGCGGCTGGCCCGCGCGGTGAAGCGACCGGAAATATGCGCCTTTCTCATTGCTGCTCATGCTTGCGTCTCCTGGTTGAAAACCGGATCGGTTGTCGTGCCGAACGATACTGCCACCGATTCGAGCGCCGCGAGGAAATCGCGTGCGTCGAACAGCTCGCCGAGACTGCGCACGCCGCCCGATACCCCGGTGTCGCCCGCGATCAGGCGCACGGCCGCCTCGACGATGATCGGTGCGCTGACTGCGTAGATGTCCTGCCCGGACGCCGTCGCGCGGTGCGTCGTGCCGCCCTGCACGACGATCGCGTCCATCGCGAACTGCTGCCCCGAGCGGCCCAGTGCGTCGGTCGACTCGGGCGGCGGCGTGGCGGCATCGCGCACGTCGCGTAGCGCGACGGTGGCGAGCCACGATTCGATCGTATCGATGCGCAGGTGACGCGACAGTGTCATCACTTCCGAAAACGGCAGCAGTGTCACGTCGACGCGGCCGATCGGCGGCGGGAACGGCCATGCGCGTTCGCGTGCGGTCGACGGCACCGGCGTCGGCTTGCCGTCCTTCTGCACGAGCCGCACCGCGCGATTGCGTTCGCCCGTCACGCGCGTGCCGCGCGTCGGGTGCCAGCGGTCGAGGCCGGTTGCGATATCGACGCGCTCGATCGGCTGGTGCGGGTCCACGACGGCCGTGACGAGCAGGTCGGCCAGGCCGCCGTAGAACGCCGCGGCCGGCACGAGGGTCACGCCCGCGGCGCGCGCCCGCGCATCGCAGTGCTCGGCCAGCGCCAGCACCGACGGCTGCTCGGCGGTCAGGTCGAGATAGGGGATGCCGGCCCGCAGCGCCGCATCGGCCAGCGGCAGCGCGGTATCCAGGTACGGGCCCGCGCAG
>NZ_JAAGPC010000109.1:0-29051 GCF_017104595.1 Burkholderia sp. Tr-20390
TCCCGCGACGCCGGCATCGCCGCGCTGACGGCCGAGGTCGACACCGCGGCACGCGTGCTCGACGCACCGGCCGCGCGCCTTATCACACGCGGTACATCGCGGCTCGTGCAACTCGACGAAGTCGAGACGCTATTCGCGTCGAACGCGCTCGTCGTCGATGCGTGCCGCCACACGGTGCGCGACGCGCGCACGACCGTGTCGCTTGCGCGGCGGCCCGTGCTGTTCGTGCTTGCCCGCGCGCTCGGCGAGGCCTGGCCGGACGACGTGTCGCGCAACGCGCTCGTCGCCGTCGCATTCCGCGCGAAACACGCGGACGAATCGCATCGCGCACGCCTGCGTGTCGAGATCGGCCGGCTGCGCGCGGTGCTGCGGCCGCTCGCGAACGTCGTCGCCACGCCGCGCGGCTTCGCGCTCGAACCGCTCGGCGTGCGCGAGACCGTCGTGCTGGCGCGCCCGGTCGACGATCGCCACGCGGCCGTGCTCGCGCTCCTCGCCGATGGCGAAGCGTGGTCGAGCTCCGCGCTGGCGCTGGCCCTCGGCGCGAGCCAGCGCACCGTGCAGCGCGCGCTCGACGCACTCGCCGAAGCGAACAAGGTCCAGGCGCTGGGCCGCGGCCGCGCGCGCCGCTGGATGACGCCGCCATTGCCCGGTTTCGCGACGACCTTGTTACTCCCTGCCCCGCTCCCGGGCGATTAGGATGACCTCACCGAACGACGAGGTGACGAACATGAAACGCTCCCGTGCAGACATCCTTCGCGAATACGGCCCGTTTCCGGGCGTCGACGGCGTACACGGCGTCACGTACGACGGGCAGTACGTGTGGTACGCGTCCGGCGACAAGCTGAATGCGCTCGACCCGGAACGCGGCACGACCGTCCGCTCGCTCGACGTCGCCGCGCATGCGGGCACGGCGTTCGACGGCCGCCATCTGTACCAGATCGTCGAGGACCGCATCGAGAAGATCGATCCCGAATCGGGCCGCGTGCTCGCGACGATCCCCGCTCCCGGCAAAGGCGGCGATTCCGGGCTGGCCTGGGCGGAAGGCGCGCTGTGGGTTGGCCAGTACCGCGAACGCAAGATTCATCAGGTGGACCCGCAAACGGGCGCCGTGCTGCGCACGATCGAATCGAACCGCTTCGTCACCGGCGTGACGTGGGTCGACGGCGAGCTGTGGCACGGCACCTGGGAAGCCGACCAGGCCGACCTGCGGCACATCGATCCGCGAACCGGCCAGGTGCTCGAGCAGATCGACATGCCGGCCGGCGTCGGCGTATCGGGGCTCGAATCCGACGGCCACGACCGCTTCTACTGCGGCGGCGGCAACAGCGGCACGTTGCGCGCCGTACGTCGGCCCGCGCGAGCCGGGGCGTCGGGCCACAACGCGGGCGCACCGCCCGATTCGGCTGACGAATGATCCGCAGCCTGCCGTGATCGCTCCCGGGCGCTGCACGCCTGCGCGCCGCCCTGCGCCGAGTGCAGGAATGAACAAGACGACGTGGCAGCCGCGTCGTTACGATGCGCGCTCGTCAGTCATGTGTTCGGAGCGGTCGATGCGACGCGGTGTGGTCTATGGTGTCCTGGCAGGTGCCCTGTGGGGCATGGTGTTTCTCGTTCCTCGGCTGCTGACCGACTTCTCGCCGCTGCTGCTGAGCGCCGGCCGCTACGCGATGTACGGCCTCGTGTCGCTGGCGGCCGCGCTGCCGTCCGCCCGCTCGCTGCTCGCGCGGCTGACCCGCGAGGATCTCGTCGCGCTGGTCAGGCTCGCCGTCATCGGCAACGTCGCGTACTACATGCTGCTGTCCGGCGCCGTGCACCTGATCGGCATCGCGCCCAGTTCGCTGATCGTCGGCGTGCTGCCCATCACGGTCACGCTCGCGGGCCTCGGCGACCACGGTGCCGTGCCGCTGCGGCGGCTCGCGGCCCCGCTCGCGCTGGTGATCGCGGGCATCGTCTGCATCAACGTCGACCTGTTCACCTCCGAGGCCGCGCATGCGACGACGCTCGGCCAGAAGCTCGCAGGCATCGCCTGCGCGGCCGGCGCGCTCGCGAGCTGGACCTGGTACGCGGTCGCGAACGCACGCTATCTGCAGCGCCACCATCATTTCGGCGGCAACGAGTGGTCGGTGCTGTGGGGTGTCGTGACGGGCCTGATCGGCGGGCTCGTCTGGATCGCGATCCTCGCACTGCCGGCCGGCGCCGTGCAGGCAGCCGTCCCGGCGTCGCGCTGGCAGCTGTTCTGGCTGCTGAACCTCGTGCTCGCGATCGGCGCATCGTGGCTCGGCAACGGGCTGTGGAATGCCGCGTCGAAGCGGCTGCCGCTCACGCTGTCGGGCCAGCTGATCGTGTTCGAAACCGTGTTCGCGATGCTTTACGCGTTCGTCTACGACCAGCGGATGCCGCATGCACTCGAGATCGCCGCGCTGGTGCTGCTGCTCACGGGCGTCTACGGATCGGTGCGGCAGCACGGCGACACGCCCGCCGGCGGCGATACGTCGGGAAGCGCGCCCGCAAGCGCAAACGCCGCGGCCCACTGAGCGCCACGGCATTTGGTCAGACGAAATCAGGCGAATCGGAACGAAAGGCGCGGATCGGACCGCGTCAGCGCGCGTCCTTGTGCATCCACTTGCGGCCCTCGATGGAGCCGGCGCGGCGCGACTTGTCGACGCGCCGCTGGCGCGCGAGCTTCGGATCGACGATCAACGGGCGGTAGATCTCGACGCGGTCGTGGTCGGCGAGCGGTGCGTCGAGCGGCGCAAGCTTGCCGTACACGCCCGTCTTCGCGTTCGCGAGATCGATTTCCGGGTGCAGCGCGAGCACGCCGCTCGCCTCGATCGCCGAACGAACGGTCGCCCCTTCGGGCAGCGACAGCGGAATCAGCGTCTGGCGATCCGGCAACGCGTAGCAGACTTCGATCGACAGCATCGCGTCACCCCTTCCCGTAGCGCTGGTCGGCGCGCTTCACGAACGAATCGACGAACGTGTTCGCGATATGGCTGAACACGGGCCCGATGATCTTCTCGAGCAGGATGCTCGAGAACTCGTAGTGCAGCGCGAATTCGATCTTGCAGGCATCGGCACGCAGTGCCGTGAAGCGCCACGAGCCCGTGAACTTCTTGAACGGGCCGTCCGTGAACTCCATGTCGATCCGCGTCGGGCGCTGCTGCGTGTTGCGCGTCGCGAAATGCTGCTTGATGCCCTTGAAGTTGATGTCGATGCGCGCTTCCATCCCGCTCTCGTCCTGACGGCGAATCTCGACGCCGCCGCACCAGGGCAGGAAATTGGGGTAGTCGGCCACGTCGGTGACGAGGTCGAACATCTGTTCCGCCGAGTGACGGATCAATACGGTTTTCTGGACATCTGCCATAAATCGCGCGGCATCGCTTAAGGTGAGAACGCAAGCCGGGCGATTCCCGCCCCGCTTTGCTAAAATCGTGATTTTAAACGAGTTGGCCCGATCCTTTCATGAGCATCATCGACAACAGGAAAGCGCACTTCGATTATCACATCGAGGAACGCTACGAGGCGGGGCTCGTGCTCGAGGGCTGGGAAGTCAAGGCGCTGCGCGCCGGGCGCGGCCAGATCCGGGAAGGTTACGTCGTGATCAAGCACGCCGAGATCTTCCTGATCGGTACCCATATCAGCCCGCTGCCCGAGGCTTCGACCCACATCACGCCCGACCCGGTTCGCACGCGCAAGCTGCTGCTGCACCGCGAGGAAATCAAGAAACTGATCGGCAAGGTCGAGCAGCGCGGCTACACGCTCGTGCCGCTGAACTTCCACTACAAGGGCGGTCGCGTGAAGTGCGACATCGCGCTCGCGAAAGGCAAGAAGCTGCACGACAAGCGCGAAACCGAGAAGAAGCGCGACTGGGAACGCGAAAAGGCCCGCATCATGCGCGCCGGCACCTGACCTGCGCGACAACACGCATCACACACGACACGGCCCGCTCGAAGCGGGCCGTGTTGCTTTGGTGTCAGGTGAATCGGGCGCGGCGGTTACACGGGCGATACTCGGCACGCCACGCCGCCGGTTTCGGCCGAACAAAGGCACCGACGACGGCACCGCACGGGCATCATCCGCCTCCGGCTGCGCGACGATTCGCCGCACGCCGATCACACGCGGCGGCCGCCGGCGCTCCGCGCCAATCCAGACTCAGGCCTTCCCGCCCGACGCGGCCCCCGCGCTCTTGACGATCGTCAGCGCCGACGAGATCGCCGTGCCGAGATCCGACAGGTTCGACGGCACGATCAGCGTGTTGCCCTGCTTCGCGAGATTCGAGAACGCGCTGACATACTGCTCGGCCACCTTCAGGTTCACCGCGTCCATCCCGCCCTGCGATTGCATCGCGTTCGCGATCTTCTGGATCGCCTGCGCGTTCGCCTCGGCCACCGCCAGAATCGCGGCGGCTTCACCCTGCGCCTGGTTGATCGCAGCCTGCCGCTCGCCTTCGGATTTCTGGATCGCCGCTTCGCGCGCGCCCGACGCGAGGTTGATCTGCTCCTGCTTGCGGCCTTCGGATGCGGCGATCAGCGCACGCTTTTCACGCTCCGCGGTGATCTGCGCCTGCATCGCGTGCAGGATTTCCTTCGGCGGCGTCAAATCCTTGATCTCGTAGCGCAGGACCTTCACCCCCCAGTTCGCCGCGGCCTGATCGAGCGCCGACACGATGTTGTGGTTGATGAAGTCGCGCTCCTCGAACGTCTTGTCGAGTTCGAGCTTGCCGACCACCGAGCGCAACGTCGTTTGCGCGAGCTGCGTGATCGCGAGCACGAAGTTGCTCGACCCGTACGACGCCTTCATCGGATCGGTCACCTGGAAATACAGCACGCCGTCGACCTGCAGCTGCGTGTTGTCGCGCGTGATACAGACCTGGCTCGGCACGTCGAGCGGGATTTCCTTCAGCACGTGCCGGTATGCGATGCGATCGACGAACGGCAGCACGATGTTCAGGCCGGGCGACAGCGTCGCGTGATAACGCCCGAAGCGTTCGAGCACCCATGCATGCTGCTGCGGCACGATCTTCACCGTCTTCGACACGATCACGATCGCGATGACGAGCAGGACAACCCAGATGATCAGCGAATCCATGAAGTATTCCCTCCTTGTTGTATCGGCGGACGATCAGCCCGCGGGTTTCGCCACGACCACGAGACAATTGCCGCGCACGGCACTCACCTGGTACACGTGCGCATCGTCGCGCTCGCCGTTCTCGAGCTCGACGTCCCAGTCGGCGCCGCGATACTGCACGCGCGCGCGACCGTCACGCCACGCGTCGACCGTGACGGTCGCGCCGATATCGAGATTGACGTCGGGATTGGTCGACGTGTCGCGCTTCTGCTTGCGGCCGAGCCCCGAACGCCGCAGCACGACCATCGCGACGATTGCGACCACCGCCGCCGCACCGAACTGCACATGCGGCGCGAAACCGGCCAGCTGCAACAGCCCGCCCGCGAGAAAGCCGAGCGCGATCATCAGCAGGTAGAACGTGCCCGTCAGCAACTCGGCCACGACCAGCACGCCCACCGCGACCCACCAGAACAGATGCCCCGACATCATTGTGGTCTCCAGAAAAACATCCCCCGCGCTCACTCGCGTTGCAAGAAACCAGAATACGCGTTGAAGCGCGACTCGGGTTCAACATGCTCGCCGCCCACGAGGAGACGGCCAGTGCGCACGGGCCGGCCCGGTACGTACCCACAAACAAAAACACCCCGGTGCCTACCGGGGTGTTTATAGCATGAACCTTGCATTTCGCCTTCAAGGGAAGCACGGTGCCACCGCGCTTCCGTCAAGGATGCGTTACCGACCGTTACTTCCGGTTGGCGAGCGCCTGCCACGTATCGATGATCGTGTCGGGGTTCAGCGAGATCGACACGATGCCTTCGTCCGTCAGCCATTGCGCGAAGTCCGGGTGATCGGACGGGCCCTGGCCGCAGATGCCGACGTACTTGCCCATCTTGCGGCAGGTATCGATCGCGCGCTTCAGCAGGAACTTGACGGCCGGGTCGCGTTCGTCGAAGTCGACAGCCAGCAGTTCCATGCCCGAGTCGCGGTCGAGGCCGAGCGTGAGCTGCGTGAGGTCGTTCGAGCCGATCGAGAAACCGTCGAAGAACTGCAGGAAGTCTTCGGCGAGGATCGCGTTGGTCGGGACTTCGCACATCATCACGAGGCGCAGGCCGTTTTCGCCACGCTTCAGGCCGAACTTCTCGAGCAGGCCGACGACGCGCTCCGCCTGCTTCACGGTACGCACGAACGGCACCATGATCTCGACGTTGGTCAGGCCCATCTCGTCGCGCACGCGCTTCAGTGCACGGCACTCCATCTCGAACGCCTGCGCGAAGTCTTCGGCGATGTAACGCGACGCGCCGCGGAAGCCCAGCATCGGGTTTTCCTCGTCCGGCTCGTAACGCGAACCGCCGATCAGCTTCTTGTACTCGTTCGACTTGAAGTCGGACAGACGCACGATCACGGGCTTCGGATAGAACGCCGCCGCGATCGTCGCGACCCCTTCCGTCAGCTTGTCGACGTAGAACTGACGCGGCGATGCGTGACCGCGCGCGACGCTCTCGACGGCCTTCTTCAGGTCCTGGTCGATGTTCGGGTACTCGAGGATCGCCTTCGGGTGAACGCCGATGTTGTTGTTGATGATGAACTCGAGACGCGCGAGACCCACGCCGCCGTTCGGCAGTTGCGAGAAGTCGAACGCGAGCTGCGGGTTGCCGACGTTCATCATGATCTTGACCGGGATTTCCGGCAGTTCGCCGCGCTGCACTTCCGTGACTTCCGTCTCGAGCAGGCCGTCGTAGATCTTGCCTTCGTCGCCTTCCGCGCACGACACGGTGACGAGCGCGCCGTCCTTCAGGATGTCGGTCGCGTCGCCGCAGCCGACGACTGCCGGCACGCCGAGTTCACGCGCAATGATCGCCGCGTGGCAGGTCCGGCCGCCACGGTTCGTGACGATTGCGGCTGCACGCTTCATCACCGGCTCCCAGTTCGGGTCGGTCATGTCGGCCACCAGCACGTCGCCCGGCTGCACGCGCTCCATTTCCGACGGATCCTGGATCACGCGCACGGGGCCCGCGCCGATCTTCTGGCCGATCGCACGGCCCGTCGCCAGCACCTGCGACTGGCCCTTCAGCTTGAAGCGCTGCTCGGCCTTGCCGGTTGCCTGGCTCTTCACCGTTTCCGGACGTGCCTGCAGGATGAAGATCTTGCCGTCGCGGCCGTCCTTGCCCCACTCGATGTCCATCGGACGCTGGTAGTGCTTCTCGATGATGACCGCGTACTTCGCCAGCTCGATCACGTCTTCGTCGGTGATCGAGTAGCGGTTGCGCTGCTCGTGCGGCACGTCGACCGTCTTCACGCGGCCCGGCTCGCCCGGCTGCGTGAATTCCATCTTGATCAGCTTCGAGCCGATCGAGCGGCGGATGATCGGGTACTTGTCCTGTGCGAGCGTCGTCTTGAACACATAGAACTCGTCCGGGTTCACTGCGCCCTGCACGACGGTTTCGCCCAGGCCGTAGCTCGACGTGATGAACACGGCGTCCTTGAAGCCCGATTCGGTGTCGATCGTGAACATCACGCCGGCTGCGCCGACGTCCGAGCGGACCATGCGCTGCACGCCGGCCGACAGCGCGACTTCCGCGTGCGTGAAGCCCTTGTGCACGCGATACGAGATCGCGCGGTCGTTGTACAGCGACGCGAACACGTGCTTCATGCGGTCGAGCACGTCCTCGATGCCGACGACGTTCAGGTACGACTCCTGCTGGCCGGCGAACGATGCGTCGGGCAGGTCTTCCGCGGTAGCGGACGAACGCACGGCGAACGACAGCTCGCCCGGCGAGCTGTTCTTCAGGGTTTCGAACTGCTCACGGATTTCCTGCTCGAGACGTGCCTGCAGCGGCGCATCGACGATCCACTTGCGGATTTCGGCGCCGGCTTCGGCGAGCGCCTTCACGTCGTCGATGTCGAGCGACTCGAGACGCTTGGCGATGCGGTCGGTAAGGTCGTTGTGCTTGAGGAAATCGCGGAACGCGAGCGCGGTCGTGGCGAAACCGGTGGGTACGCGAACGCCTGCTTCGGAAAGCTGGCTGATCATTTCGCCCAGCGACGCATTCTTGCCGCCGACGATCTCCACATCGGTCATCCGCAACTGCTCGAACGGAATTACATACGCCTGGTCCTTTGCGACGTTTGCTGCGTTAGTCATACAAGCCCCTAAGTGTGAAAAAAATGCTCGATTGCGCAAGTGGGCTTGGACGCGGGCGCTTGCAAAAAGGCGCGGCGCGTCTTGCGCAACCTGTTGGAGAAACAATCGCAGCGGCGGATAATCTTCCGACCCGATTTGCAAAAATCCCGGCAGAAGGGCGATATTTGCAGACAAATCGCCAAACTTGCCGGGAATTTTGGAATCGAGCGGCGAAGCCTGGGGCGCCGTTCGCGCCCCGCCCCCGCAATTGCTTATCCAACAGGTTGCCGCTATTCTACCGTGCCGGCTGCCGGATGTGGCGCGACCTTGTCACTGCGTCTGGAGGCGAACCTCCAGCCGCCCGCGCAACCGCCCTTCACGTTCGACGCCCAGATTCATGCTGCCTACCGTATTCATCGTCTCCGACGGCACCGGGATCACTGCCGAAACCTTCGCGCATTCGATCCTCTCCCAGTTCGACCAGAAATTCCGTCTCGTGCGCGTGCCGTTCGTCGACTCGCTCGACAAGGCCTATGCGACCGTCGAGAAGATCAACGAGGCCGCCGTGCACGACGGCCGCCGCGCGATCGTGTTCACGACGCTCGTCGACAGCGAGTCGAACGACATCGTCAAGCGCTCGAACGCACTCGTGCTCGACATGTTCCAGCGCTTCGTCGAACCGCTCGAGCAGGAACTGGAGCTCAAGTCGAGCCACGCGATGGGCCGCGGCCACCAGAACGCGGATACCGAGGAATACAAGACCCGGATCGAGGCGATCAACTTCTCGCTCGCGCACGACGACGGCCAGTCGAACCGCAACCTGTCGGAAGCCGACGTGATCCTCGTCGGCGTGTCGCGCAGCGGCAAGACGCCGACGAGCCTGTATCTCGCGATGCAGTACGGCGTGAAGGCGGCCAACTATCCGCTGATTCCGGAAGATTTCGAGCGCGGCAAGCTGCCGTCGGCGCTCGCCGCGTACAGCGAGAAGCTGTTCGGGCTGTCGATCGACCCGCAGCGCCTGTCCGAGATCCGCAACGAACGCCGGCCGGGCAGCAAATACGCGGCGCCCGAGAACTGCCGCTACGAGATCAACGAAGCCGAAGCGATGATGCGCCGCGAGGGGATCAAGTGGCTGTCGTCGACGCACAAGTCGATCGAGGAAATCGCGACGACGATCCTGCAGGAAATCCGTCTCGACCGGCAGTCGTACTAAGCCGGAGCGCTGGCGGCCGCCTGGTCGCCACTGGAAACGAAAAGGCCGCGTCGAACGCGGCCTTTTTCTTGGTGCGGAACGAGCGCGCGTGTGGCGTCACGCACGCCGCTGCTGGCGCACCTGCTCGAACAGGCAGACCGCAGCCGCGGCCGCGACGTTCAGCGACTCCATCCCGCCCGGTTGCGGGATCGTCACGCGATGCGTGGCCGCGTCGCGCCAGAACGCCGACACGCCCGCACCCTCGTTGCCGAACACCCAGGCAACCGGCCCCGACAGGTCGCAGTCATAGACCGCCTGCGCGCCGTGCGAGTCGGTCAGCGCGACCGGCACAGCGAGGCGCTCGGCGAGCGCGCCGGCGTCGACGTCCTCGTGGATCGACAGCAGGAAATGCGCGCCCATGCCCGAGCGCAGCACCTTCGACGACCATGCGTATGCAGTGCCCGGCGCACAGAACACGTGACGCACACCTGCGGCCGCTGCGCTGCGCAGGATCGAGCCGACGTTGCCGGCGTCCTGCACGCCGTCGAGCACGACCGACGACTGCGTCACGCGCGCCGGCAGCGGCTGCGCCGGCCGGTCGACGAGCAGCAGGAAGCCGACGCCGTTGACGACGTTCGACAACTGCCCGAACAGCGCGTCGGGCAGCGTGACGATCCGCTGCGCATCGATGCGCGCGACGATCGCCTGCGCTTCGGCATGGCCGAGTGCGCCTTCGGTCGTGACGCACAGCTCGGGCGTCGCGCCCGTGTCGAGGTACGCGCTCGCGAGATGGAATCCTTCGAGCAGTGCCTGGCCGCCGCGGCGTTGATGGGACGTCGAACCCGCGAGCGCCTTCAGGCGCTTGTACAGCGGGTTGTCGCGGGAAGTAATGCTTTTCATCGAATCAGGTCGAGTGCCGCACGGACCGGCGCGAACGAGCGCCGATGGGCTTCGCACGGGCCGTGCTCGCGCAGTGCGGCAAGGTGTTTCACGGTGCCGTAGCCCGCATGCACGTTGAAGCCGTACACGGGGAAGCGTTCGTGCAGGTCGACGAGCATGCGGTCACGGGTGACCTTCGCGAGGATCGACGCGGCCGAGATGCTCGGCACGAGCGCGTCGCCGCTGACGATCGCCTCGGCGCGCACGGTCAACGTCGGGCAGCGGTTGCCGTCGATCTGCGCGAGCGTCGGCAGCACCGACAGCCCTTCGACCGCCCGCTTCATCGCGAGCATCGTCGCATGCAGGATGTTCAGCGTGTCGATCTCGTCGACACTCGCCGACGCGACGCAATACGACAGCGAGCGCGCGACGATCAGCTCGTACAGCGCGTCGCGCTTCTTCGCGGACAACGCCTTCGAATCGTCGAGCCCGTCGATCGGCTGCGCCGGATCGAGGATCACCGCGGCGGCCACCACCGGCCCCGCGAGCGGGCCGCGGCCCGCTTCGTCGACGCCGCAGACGATCTCGTCGGGACGGCTGAAATCGAAACCGCCCTGCACGTCGCTCGACGCGCGGCGGCGTGGTGCACGTACTGCGGTCATGCGCGCCCCTTGCGTTGTTCGAGCACGCGCACGACCGCTTCGGCCGCCTTCACGGCCGTGTTCTGCCGCAGCGAAAGATGCATTTCGGTAAAGACTTCGGTCAGCGTGCGGCGGTTCGCATCGTCGCGCAGCTGCGTGAGCGTCGCATCGGCGAGCGCCTCGGGCGTCGCGAAATGCTGCAGCAGCTCGGGCACGACGAAACGCCCCGCCAGGATGTTCGGCAAGCCGACATACGGCAGGTAACCCTGCCGGCGCATGATCTGCCCGGTCAGCCAGGGCACCTTGTACGAGATCACCATCGGCTTCTTCAGCAGCGCGGCTTCCAGCGTGACCGTCCCGCTCTTCACGAGGATCGCGTCGGCAGCCGTCATCGCGACCTGCGAGCGGCCGTCGGTGATCGTCAGCGCGAGCTGCGGATGCGCGTCGACGAGCGGCTGCAGCAGCGCACGCAGCGCGGGCGTCGCCGCCGGCATCACGAACCGCACGCCGGGCTCGCGCTGCTGCATCAGCGCCATCGCCGCGAAGAACGTCGGGCCGATCAGTGCGATTTCCGAGCGCCGGCTGCCCGGCAACACGGCGATCACCGGGCCGTCGGCCGGCAGTCCGAGCGCGATGCGCGCGCCGTGCGTGTCGGGTTCGAGCGGAATCTCGTCGGCGAGCGGATGGCCGACATAGGTCGAGGCCACGCCTGCCTTGTCGAGAATCGCCGGTTCGAACGGGAACAGGCACAGCATGTGATCGACGGACTTCGCGATCTTCTTGATCCGGCCGCCGCGCCATGCCCAGATCGACGGGCACACGAAGTGGATCGACGGGATGCCCGCGTCGCGCGCCGCCTGTTCGACGTTGAAGTTGAAATCGGGCGCATCGACGCCGATGAACGCGTCCGGCCGCTCGGCGAGCAACTGGCGCTTGAGCTCGCCGCGAATCCGCAGGATCTCGGGAATCTGGCCCAGCGCCTCGACATAGCCGCGCACGGTCAGCTTGTCCATCTGCCAGTGCGAGTCGAAGCCCTGCGCGATCATTCGCGGCCCGCCGATCCCGTAGTACTGGGCCGATTCGGGCAGCCGCTCGCGCAGCCCGCCGAGCAGCGACGCGCCGAGCAGGTCGCCCGACGGTTCGCCGGCCACCATCGCGAGCCGGAGCTGAGAGGTCGGAAGCGGCATCGCTTAGCGGATGATGCCGCGTTGCGACGCGTCGATGAACTCGACGAGCGCCTTCACGGGTGCGTCGCCCTCACCGCCCGCCGCCGCCAGCTCGCGCAGCTGCACTTTCGCTTCCTCGAGCGACAGGCCGTTCTTGTACAGCAGGCGGTACGCGCTGCGCAGCGCGGAGATCGCGTCGGGCGAGAAACCGCGCCGGCGCAGCCCTTCGACGTTGATCCCGTGCGGCTCGGCCTTGTTGCCGGCCGCGATCACGAACGGCGGAATGTCCTGCACGAGCGCCGACGCGCCGCCCAGCATCGAGTGCGCGCCGATGCGCACGAACTGGTGGACGCCCGACATCCCGCCGATGATCGCCCAGTCGCCGATCTCGACGTGGCCGGCCATCTGTGCGTTGCTCGACAGGATCACGTGGTTGCCGACGGTGCAGTCATGACCGATGTGCACATAGGCCATGATCCAGTTGTCGTCACCGAGCGTCGTCACGCCGACGTCCTGCACGGTGCCCGTGTGGATCGTCGTGAATTCGCGGATCGTGTTGCGGCTGCCGATCACGAGCTTCGTCGGCTCGTCCTTGTACTTCATGTCCTGCGGACGACCACCGACCGACGCGTAATGGCCGATGCGGTTGTCCTCGCCGAGCGTCGTATGGCCTTCGATCACGCTGTGCGAGCCGATCGTCGTACGCGCGCCGATCGTGACGTGCGGACCGACGATCGCGTACGGGCCGATCTCGACCGATTCGTCGATCTGCGCGCCCGGTTCGACAATCGCGGTGGGATGAATCCTGGTCATGCGCCGTTGCCTCTCGATGTGATGTGTCGCGTTGCGTTGCCTGTCCGTGCCGCGTCGCTCAGGGCGCCACGTCGGTCGTCTTGACCGTGCACATCAGTTCGGCTTCCGCCGCCACCTTGCCGTCCACTTCCGCCACCGCCTTGAACTTCCAGATGCCGCGGATGTAGCGTTCGAACGTCACGTTCAGAATCAGTTGGTCGCCCGGCTCGACCGGACGCTTGAAGCGCGCGCCGTCGATCCCGACGAAGTAGTACAGCGTGTTCTCCGGATCCTTCGGCTGCTCTTCCGAGAAGGTCAGCAGCGCCGCGGCCTGCGCGAGCGCTTCGAGGATCAGCACGCCCGGCATCACCGGCCGCTTCGGGAAATGCCCCTGGAAGTACGGCTCGTTGATCGACACGTTCTTCAGCGCTTTGATGCCCTTGTGCGGTTCGAGTTCGAGCACGCGATCGACGAGCAGAATCGGGTAGCGATGCGGCAGCAGCGTGAGGATCTTGTGGATGTCGAGATTGATTTTTTCAGTGCTCATGATGGTTCGTCTCACGCAGAGGCTGCGCGGTGGTGATGCAAAGGCTGAAGCGGGCCGGCGTGCGGCCCAGTCTGGCAAACCGGGCCGGTTGCGCTGGCCGTGCCCGGTTCGAGGTCTCGCATGATGCGCTCAGGCGTCCGTGCCGCCCTGGGCGGCGAGCGCGGCTTCGAGCGCCTTGATGCGCTCGCGCAGCTTGTCGAGGTTGCGCACGAGCGCGGCGCTCTTGTTCCATTCGCCGTGGTCGACGGCCGGGAACGCGCTGGTATAGATGCCGGCCTTCGGCAGCGACTTCGATACGCCCGACTTCGCGGTGATGATGACATAGTCGCCGAGCGTCACGTGGCCGGCGATCCCGGCCGCGCCGCCGATCATGCAGTGGCGGCCGATCGTCGTGCTGCCCGCGATCCCGGCGCTGCCGGCGATCACCGTGTACGCGCCGATCCGGCAGTTGTGGCCGATCTGCACCTGGTTGTCGATCTTCACGCATTCCTCGATGACGGTATCCGCCATCGCGCCGCGATCGATCGTCGTGTTCGCGCCGATCTCGACGTCCGGGCCGATCGTGACACCGCCGACCTGCGGGATCTTGACCCAGCTACCGGTGCGCGCATCGCCGTCGCCGACGAAATCCGGCGCGAAGCCGAAGCCGTCGGAGCCGATCACGGCGCCCGCATGGATGATCGCGCGCGGGCCGACCTTGCAGCCGTGGTACACCGACGCGTTCGGATACAGGTGCGAGCCCGCGCCGATCGTCGTGCCGCGGCCGATGAAGACGTTCGCGTCGAGCTGCACGCCGTCCTCGATCACCGCACCGGCCTCGACCGTCACGTGCGGGCCGATCACCGCGCTCGCGGCGACCTGCGCGGCCGGATCGATCGTCGCGCTCGGATGCACGCCGGCGGCGCGCTGCGGCGTGGCGAGATCGATGAACATCTGCGCGACGCGCGCGAAGTACGCGTACGGATTCGGCGTCACGATGAAGTTGCGACCGCTTGCGGCCGCGCCCAGCTTTTCCAGATCCTTCGGCGCGATCAGCACCGCGCCGGCGCGGGTCGACTCGACCTGCGACAGGTACTTCGGATTCGCGAGGAACGCGAGTTGCTGCGGGCCTGCCTGGTCGAGCGGTGCGAGCCCGCCCACCTTGCACTGTGCGTCGCCGGCGATCTCGCCGCCGAACCGCTTTACGAGTTCCTCAAGCGTCAATGCCATTCGTCGTCTGCTCCGTTCAGTTCGTCGAGCCGGACGCGAGCGCCTTGAGCACCTTGTCGGTGATGTCGATGCGCGGGCTGACGTACACGGCTTCCTGCACGATCAGGTCGTAATTCTGCTGCTCGGCGATCTGCTTGATGACCTTGTTCGCCCGCTCGAGCACGGCCGCCAGCTCCTCGTTGCGGCGCTGGTTCAGGTCTTCGCGGAACTCGCGCTGCTTGCGCTGGAAGTCGGTATCGAGCTGGGCGAGATCGCGCTGCTTCTGCGCGCGGTCGCCCGCCGACAGCGACGCGCCGTTCTTGTCCAGCGAATCGGACATCGACTTCAGGCGCGCCGCCAGATCCTGCAGATCCTTGTCGCGCTTCGCGAACTCGGCTTCGAGCTTCGTCTGCGCCGCCTTCGCGGGCACCGACTCGCGCAGGATCCGATCCGAATTGACCGCCGCGATGCGGGCGACGTCCTGTGCGTGCACCGTTGCCGCGCCCAAGGCCAGCGCAACGGTCAGCGCGCACATCACTCGTTTCGAAAACTTACCGGTTAGCAAAATTACCCTCTCGTTGCTGTTGTCATGCGTTCGGTCAGAACGCCGTCCCGATCTGGAACTGGAATTTCTGGTACTGGTCGCCTTCGTGCTTCTGCAGCGGGAAGCCGAGGCTCAGCTTCAGCGGGCCGATCGGCGAGATCCACGCGAGACCCACACCGTAGCCGTAACGCAGGCCGTTGGCGCCCGTACTCGTGCCGCCCGGCGCGTTGCCCCACACGTTACCGCCGTCGAGGAACGTGAACACGCGCAGCGTGCGGTCGTAGCCCGTGCCCGGCAGCGGGAACGTCAGCTCGATGTTGCCGACGACCATCTTCGAACCGCCGATCGGGTCGTTCGTCTTCGTGTCGCGCGGGCCCAGCGAGCTCGGCTCGTAGCCACGCACGGAGCCGATACCGCCCGCGTAGTAGTTCTTGAAGATCGGGTACGGGTTGCCGATACCGTTACCGTAGCCGCCCTGCAGGTTCAGGCCCAGGATGAAGCCGCGCGAGAACGAATAGTAGTACTGGGCCTGCAGGTCGGCCTTGTAGTACTGGATCTTGCCGACCGGCACACCGTACTCCATGTTCGCCTGCGTGAAGTAGCCGCGGCTCGGAATCAGCGCGCTGTCACGCGCGTCGCGCGACCACGCGACCGTCAGCGGCACCGTGTTCGACACGCGGCCGAACTGGTTCACGTAATCCTGGTAGCTCTGCGGCGTGTTCGAATCGACGTCGAGGCGGTTCTGCTCGAAGCCCGCGCCGAAGTAGACGGTGTCGACTTCCGAGAACGGGATGCCGAACTTCAGGTTGCCGCCCGCGCTGATGATCCGGAAGCTCGAGCTCGTCGAATAGTAGAGCGGCTGGTACGTGCGGTAGTAGACGTCCGTGATCCGCTTGATGCCGTCGACCGTGAAGTACGGGTCGACCTGCGTGACGGTCAGCGTACGGTAGCTCTTCGCGGTGTTGACGTTCACCGACAGGCTGGTACCCGAACCGAACACGTTGTCCTGCGACACGCCCGCCGACAGCACGACCTTGTCCGTCGACGAGAAGCCCGCGCCCAGCGTGATCGCGCCGGTCGGCTTTTCGTCGACCTTCACGTTCACGTCGACCTGGTCGTTCGTGCCTTCGACCGGCAGCGTCGTCACGTCGACGTTGGTGAAGTAGCCGAGACGGTTCACGCGATCCTTCGACAGCGCGAGGCGGTTCGAATCGAACCACGAGCTTTCGAGCTGGCGCATTTCGCGGCGCACCACTTCGTCGCGCGTGCGCGTGTTGCCGACGACGTTGATGCGGCGCACGTACACGCGGCGGCTCGGATCGACGACGAGGTTCAGGTTCACCTTGTGGTTCGCCTGGTCGATGTCCGGCTGCGCGTTGACGGTCGCGAATGCGTAGCCGTACTCGCCGAGCTTGTCGACGATCGACTTGGTGGTCTGTTGCAGCTTTTCGGCCGAGAAGCGATCGCCCGGCTTGATCTTGATCAGCTTGTTGAGTTCGGCTTCGCGATCGAGCAGGTTGCCCGACAGCTTGATGCCCGACACCGTGTACGGCTCGCCTTCGTGCAGCGTGACCGTCAGGTACATGTCCTTCTTGTCGGGCGAGATCGACACCTGGGTCGAATCGATGTTGAACTCGAGATAGCCGCGGTTCAGATAGTACGAGCGCACCGCCTCGAGGTCGCCGGTGAGCTTTTCCTTCGAGTACAGGTCGTTCTTCGTGTACCAGGAGAACCAGTTCGGCGTCGACAGCTGCATTTCGTCGCGCAGCGTGCTGGTGCTGAATGCCTTGTTGCCGATGAAGTTGATCTGGCGGATCTTCGCGCTCGGGCCTTCGGCCACCGCGAACAGGATCGACACGCGGTTCGCGTCGACCGGCGTGACCGTCGTCTTGACCTCGGCCGCGTAGAAGCCGCGCGTGAGGTACTGGCGCTTGAGTTCCTGCTCCGCCTTGTCGACCAGCGCCTTGTCGTAGTAGCGGCCGTCGGCGAGGCCGACTGCGCGCAGCGCCTTCGTCAGGTTGTCCTTGTCGAATTCCTTCGTGCCGGTGAAGTCGATCGACGCGATGGCCGGACGCTCCTGCACCTGCACGATCACGACGTTGCCCTGCGTGGCGATGCGTACGTCGTTGAAGAAGCCCGTCGCGTACAGCGCGCGGATTGCTTCGGATGCCTTGTCGTCCGTGAAGGTATCGCCCTGCTTGATCGGCAGGTAGGCGAACACCGAACCCGCTTCGACGCGCTGCAGCCCCTCGATCTTGATGTCTTGCACCACGAACGGTGCCGCTGCATGGGCCGCGAGGCCGTGCGCGGCGAGCGCGGCCGCTGCAACTGTCTTAGGTACAAAGCGATGAGGTTTGAACAACATGCATCCCCAATATTTAGCTGCATCAAATCAGGCGGCTGCCCAGCGGCGGCCGCCTGACGCTTCAGAAATGGATTAACCGAGCCAGATCGTTGAACAGCGCGATCGCCGACAATGCGACGATGCAGATCAACCCGGCTCTTTGCAGAATCAGCTGCCAGCGCTCCGAGACGGCTTTCCCGGTCGCGGCTTCAACCGCATAATATAACAGATGCCCCCCGTCCAAAACGGGAATCGGCAACAAGTTCAGGACGCCAAGGCTAATGCTGACAAGGGCGAGGAACGACAGGAACGCCGACGGACCGAGCCGCGCACTCTTGCCCGCGTAGTCGGCGATCGTCACCGGGCCGGACAGGTTCTTCAGCGACGCGTTGCCCGTGATCATGCGCCCGAACATCTTCAGCGAATACACGGAGATGTCCCACGTACGGTGCGCGCCGAGCTGCAGGCTTTCGATCGGCCCATATCGCACGTCGACGGACGGCGCATGCATCGACAGCGCCGCGCCGATACGGCCGACCTGCTGCCCCGACTCGTCGTCGCGCTGCATCTGCGGCACGATCGACACCGTCTGCGCGGCGCCGTCGCGCTCGATCTGCAGGTCGAGCGGCTTGCCCGCATGGTGTTTCACGAAATCGATGAAGCGCGACGCGCCGCCGATCGGCTTGCCGTCGAGCGCGACCAGCTTGTCGCCGGACTTCAGGCCGGCCTGCTCCGCCGCGCTGCCGGGCTGCACCGACGCGACCGACAGCGTGCCGCCGCCGGTCTCGAAGCCCAGATGGGCCATGAAATCGTCGTCGAGCTGACTTTCGGGAACATGGCGGAGGTCGACGCGGAAATCGAACGTCGTGTTGCCGTCGCGTGCGCCGAGCACGATCTCGCGGTGATCGAACGCAGCGGCCAGCAGCTTCCAGCGCAGGTCCGACCACGACCGCACCGGCTCGGCCTCGCCGCCCTGCGCGTTGCGGATCGACACGATCTTCTCGCTGCCGTCGAAGCCCGCGCGCGCCGCCACCGTGCCGGCGGCCGGCGGTGCGACGATCGCGGCCGGCTCGGTTACACCGGTGGCGAATACGACGGAAAACAGCGCGATTGCCAACAGGAAGTTGGCAATCGGCCCGGCTGCAACGATCGCGATGCGCTTGTAGACGGACTGCCGGTTGAATGCCTGGCCGAGCTCCTCGGGCGCGATGCCGGGGCCGGGATCGCGCTCGTCGAGCATCTTCACGTAGCCGCCGAGCGGCAGTGCCGACAGCGTCCACTCGGTGCCCGTCCTGCGGCTGACCCAGCGCGCGACGGGCTGGCCGAAGCCGATCGAGAAACGCAGCACCTTCACGCCGCACCAGCGCGCGACGCGATAGTGTCCGTACTCATGCACGACGACCAGCACCCCGATCGCCACCGCAAACGCGATCAGTTCGACCAGCACGTTCATGAGCACCCCATTCAGACAGTGCGCTCCACGCGTGGCGCAGGCGCTTTCGCAATGATCTCGGCGGCGAGGCGGCGTGCCTCGGCATCCGCCGCCAGGACATCCTCGAGCCCGTCGGGCGTACGGTTCGGCAGCGTGTTGAGCACAGCGTCGACCGTCGCCGCAATCGCCATGAAGCCGATGCGGCGCTCGAGAAACGCTTCGACCGCGACTTCGTTCGCCGCGTTCAATGCGGCGCTCGCGATGCCGCCTTCCTCAAGCGCCTTCAGCGCGAGCGCGAGGCACGGGAAGCGCGCGTAATCGGGCTTCTCGAACGACAGCTGGGCAATTTGCGCGAGATCGAGTTGTTCGACGCCCGCATCGACACGCTCGGGGAACGCGAGTGCGTGCGCGATCGGCGTGCGCATGTCGGGGTTGCCGAGCTGCGCGAGCACCGAGCCGTCGCGATACGACACGAGCGAATGGATCACGCTCTGCGGGTGGATCAGCACGTCGATGCGCTCGCCCGGCAGCCCGAAGATCCAGTGCGCCTCGATCACCTCGAGGCCCTTGTTCATCATCGTCGCGGAATCGACCGAGATCTTGCGGCCCATCACCCAGTTCGGGTGCTTGCACGCCTCTTCCGGCGTCACATCGACGAGCGTGGCCGGTTCGCGCGTGCGGAACGGGCCGCCCGACGCGGTCAGGATGATCTTCGAGATCCCGCCATGCTCGGCCGCGTCGCGCGGCATGCACTGGAAGATCGCGTTGTGTTCGCTGTCGACCGGCAGCAGGATCGCGCCATGGTCGCGCACGGCGTCCATGAAGATCGCGCCCGACATCACCAGCGCTTCCTTGTTCGCGAGCAGGATGCGCTTGCCGGCGCGCGCGGCCGCGAGGCTCGGCGCCATGCCGGCCGCACCGACGATCGCCGCGACCACCGTGTCGCAGCCATCGCTCTTCGACACGTCGACGAGCGCCTGCGGCCCGTGCAGCACGGTCGTCTTGCTGCTCGCCGCGCGCAGTTTCGCGTCGACGTGCGCGGCCGTCTCGGCATCGCCGACCACCGCCACTTCGGGCGCGAAGCGCAGGCATTGCTCGACCAGCTTGTCGCCGTTGCGGTGTGCGGTCAGCGCATAGACCGAGAAGCGCTCGGGATGGCGCGCGACCACGTCGAGCGTGCTGTCTCCGATCGAGCCCGTGGAACCGAGCAATGTCAGACGTTTTTGCATAAAAGAATGAGTGGTTTAACCAAGCAGCAGCATCGCGAGCGGCAGCACCGGCAGCAGCGCGTCGACACGATCGAGCACGCCGCCATGGCCTGGCAGCAGTCCGCTCGAATCCTTCACGCCCGCCTGCCGCTTCAGCAACGACTCGAACAGGTCGCCGATCACGCTGTACGCGACCAGCAGCGTCAGTGCGGCCCACGCGCCGGGCATCCCGTAGCGCACGGCGAACGCGGAAAACAGGGTCGGCTCGAACGCATGCACGGCCATCGCGACACCAGCGACGACCATCACGGCGAGCCAGCCGCCGATCGCGCCCTCCCAGCTCTTGCCGGGGCTGATCGTGATGGCCAGTTTACGCTTTCCGAAGGCCTTGCCCGCGAAGTATGCGCCGATATCGGCGAGCCAGACGACCAGAAGCAGCGACAGCACGAACGGCACGCCCTGCGCACGCGCCGCGACGAGCGCATGCCAGCAGGCCGCGAAGACCACGAGGCCGGCCGCGAGCAGGAACGGCCGCCAAACGCCGCCCGCGAGCTCGGGCTTGCGCCGCAGCGTGAACGGGCCGACCAGCAGCCAGAACACGCCGGCTGCCATGAAAAGGGGACGGGACGAAGCCGCATCGACGCCAAGCGGCGCCGTTGCCGCGAGCGCCAGCGCCGCGACGACTGCATAGACGACCGGGCCGGCGCCGCCGAGCTTGAGCAGGCGCGCCCATTCCCACGCGGCAAACACGAGCACGGCGCCGATCAGCGCGCCGAACGCGGTGAGCGGCGCGAACAGCGTCACCGGCAGCAGGACCGCCAGCATCGCGATCGCCGTGATCACACGGGTTTTCAGCATGAAAGGGAGTCGGCGTTCTGCGATTGCGGTTCGAGCTGTGCGCTCGTGCGGCCGAAACGGCGTTCGCGCTCCGTATACGACGCGATGGCGTCGGCCAGCGCCGCGCCGTCGAAATCCGGCCAGTACTTGTCGGTGAAATAGAATTCGGCGTACGCGAGTTGCCACAGCAGGAAGTTGCTGACGCGCTGCTCGCCACCGGTACGGATGAAGAGATCTGGCTCCGGCGCATAGGCCATCGCCAGGTGCGGCGCGAACGCGTCCTCGGTCACTTCGACCTCGCGACCCTCGCGCACGGCCTGCTCGACGAGCTTCTTCGTCGCCTGCAGGATGTCCCATCGGCCGCCGTAGTTGGCCGCGATGGTGAGCGTCAGACGGGTATTGCGCGCCGTCTTGGTTTCGGCGCGGCGAATCAGCTCGCGGATGCGCGGCTCGAAGCGGTCGAGATCGCCGACGACACGCAGGCGGATCCCGTTCGCGTGAAGCTTGCCGACCTCGCGCTCGAGCGCGGTGATGAAGAGGCGCATCAGGAACGACACTTCGTCGTTCGGACGGCGCCAGTTCTCCGAACTGAACGCGAACAGCGTCAGGTATTCGACGCCGGCGCGCGCGCAGCCTTCGACCACCGCCCGCACGGCATCGACGCCGCGGGTGTGCCCCGCGACGCGCGGCAAGCGGCGTTCGGTCGCCCAACGGCCGTTGCCGTCCATGATGATCGCGATGTGACGCGGCACGACGCCGACGTCAGGCACGCGAACGGTAGAGCTGGTATAGGTCATGGCCGTTGAGACAGTAATGCGGGAAGAAGGCGGCGCGCGAGGACGGTCGTCAGACCGTCATGATCTCGGCTTCCTTGCTCTGCACGAGCTTGTCGATTTCGGCCACGTGCTTGTCGGTCAGCTTCTGCACGTCGTCGCTCGCACGGCGCTCGTCGTCTTCCGAGATTTCCTTGTCCTTCACGAGCTTCTTGAGCGCTTCGTTCGCGTCGCGGCGCAAGTTGCGGATCGCGACCTTGGCGGTTTCGCCTTCGCTCTTGACGACCTTGGTCAGCTCGCGGCGGCGCTCTTCCGTCAGCGCGGGCATCGGCACGCGGATCAGGTCGCCGGCGGTGGCCGGGTTCAGGCCCAGGTCGGCTTCGCGAATGGCCTTCTCGACCTTCGCGACCATGTTCTTTTCCCACGGCTGCACGCCGATCGTGCGCGCATCGACGAGCGTCAGGTTGGCGACCTGCGAGATCGGCACCATCGAGCCGTAGTAGTCGACCTGCACGTGATCGAGCAGACCGGTGTGTGCACGGCCCGTACGGATCTTTGCCAGATCGTTCTTGAACGCTTCGATCGAGCGCTGCATCTTTTGCTCGACGCCCTTCTTGGTATCAGCGACACTCATTTCAACCTCCGAACCTTCTAACCTTCAAAGAACACGGGCCCCGCCCGGCGCATCGGGTGCGCCGCGGCCGATGACCCGCATCCGCGGGAGTTTACACGTGGACGAGCGTACCTTCGTCCTCGCCCAGCACGATGCGCTTGAGCGCGCCCGGCTTGTTGATCGAAAACACGCGAATCGGCAGCTTCTGGTCGCGGCACAGCGCAAAGGCCGTCGCGTCCATCACCTGCAGGTTGCGGCTGATCGCCTCGTCGAAAGTGATCGTCGTGTAACGCGTGGCCGACGGATCCTTCTTCGGATCGGCAGAATATACGCCATCGACCTTGGTCGCCTTCAATACGACCTCGGCGCCCACTTCCGAACCACGCAGCGCGGCGGCCGTGTCCGTCGTGAAGAACGGGTTGCCCGTACCGGCCGCGAAGATCACGACGCGGCCTTCCTCGAGCTGGCGGATCGCACGGGGCCGGATGTACGGCTCGACGACCTGGTCCATCCGCAGCGCGGACTGCACACGCGCCTCGATGCCGGCGTGGCGCATCGCGTCCTGCAGCGCCAGCGCGTTCATCATCGTCGCGAGCATCCCCATGTAGTCTGCCGTCGCGCGATCCATGCCGGCCGCGCCACCCGCGACACCACGGAAAATATTACCGCCACCGATCACGACCGCGAGCTGCGTACCGAGACGCACGACTTCGGCGATATCGGCCACCATCCGTTCGATCGTCGCGCGATTGATGCCGAAGGCATCGTCGCCCATCAGCGCTTCGCCGGAGAGTTTGAGGAGGACGCGTTTATAGGCATTGGACATAGGGGCTTCCGAGCGACGAGAGGATGACAACCACGAACTGTAGGGGCGAAATACTGATTCGGGCAAGCGCCGACGGTCGGACCGGGTTTCCCGGCCGGCCGGCGGCGGCGCCGACCGCGGCGGAGCGGACGCCCGCCGCGGATACTGCCTGACTGCTTACGGCTTACTGCTGCTTTGCTGCTGCGACTTGCGCGGCCACTTCGGCGGCGAAGTCGTCCTGGCGCTTCTCGATGCCTTCGCCGACGACGAACAGCGCGAACTTCTGCACTGCGGCATCTGCTGCCTTCAGCATCTGCTCGATCGTCTGCTTGTCGTTCTTCACGAACGTCTGGTTCAGCAGCGACACTTCCTTCAGGTACTTCTGGACGCTACCGTCGACCATCTTCGCGACGATTTCAGCCGGCTTGCCCGATTCCGCAGCCTTCTGCTCGGCCACGCGGCGTTCCGTCTCGATCAGTTCCGCCGGCACGTCAGCCGACGACAGCGCGACCGGCTTCATTGCCGCGATGTGCATCGCGACGTCCTTGCCGACCTGCTCGTCCGCGCCCGTGTACTCGACGATCACGCCGATACGCGCGCCGTGCAGGTACGTTGCGATCTTGTTCGCGGTTTCGAAACGGACGAAACGGCGGATCGAGACGTTCTCGCCGATCTTGCCGACCAGCGCCAGGCGCACTGCGTCGACCGTCGAGCCTTCGAGCGGCAGCGCCGACAGCGCAGCCACATCAGCCGGGTTTTGCGTCGCGACGAGTTCTGCAACCGTCTTCGAGAATGCGAGGAAGTCGTCGTTCTTCGCGACGAAGTCGGTTTCGCAGTTCAGTTCGACCAGCGAGCCTGCGTTGCCGCCGACGAACGAGGCGACGACGCCTTCTGCCGTCACGCGCGATGCCGCCTTGCTCGCCTTGTTGCCGAGCTTGACGCGCAGCAGCTCTTCAGCCTTGGCCAGATCGCCGTCGGCTTCCGTCAGCGCCTTCTTGCACTCCATCATCGGTGCGTCGGTCTTTGCGCGCAGTTCTGCCACCATGCTTGCGGTAATTGCCGCCATCATTCGCTCCTTGAGTCTGTATTCACAACGCCGCCCGCTTGGACGCGAACGGCCGAGATTCGTTTCCGGACCCGCACCAATCAGGCGCGATCAGGTCCGGCGCACAAGCTTAAAAAAAGGGGGCCTGTTGAGAGCCCCCTTTTTGCGCCGGCTCGGGGCCAGTTACGCGTTTTCCTCGACGTACTCGTCGTCGCCGCGTGCGGCCTGGACCACTTCGTTGACCGCGTTCGCACGGCCTTCGAGGATCGCATCGGCCACGCCTTCAGCGTACAGCGCGACTGCCTTGCTCGAGTCGTCGTTACCCGGGATCACGTAATCCACACCTTCCGGCGAGTGGTTCGTATCGACCACGGCGATGACCGGCACGCCCAGCTTGTTCGCTTCGGTGACAGCAATCTTGTGGTAGCCGACGTCGACGACGAAGATCGCGTCCGGAATGCCGCCCATGTCCTTCACGCCGCCGATCGACTTTTGCAGCTTGGCGATTTCGCGTTCGAACAGCAGCGCTTCCTTCTTGCTCATCTTTTCGAGCTCGCCTGCCTCGACTGCCGCTTCCATGTCCTTCAGGCGCTTGATCGATACCTTCAGCGTCTTGAAGTTGGTCATCATGCCGCCGAGCCAGCGTGCGTTGACGAACGGCATGCCTGCGCGCTGCGCTTCCTGGGCGATCGTGTCACGCGATTGACGCTTCGTGCCGACGAACAGGATCGTGCCGCGGTTCGCTGCCAGCTGGCGCACGTACTTCTGTGCGTCCGTGAACATCGGCAGCGTCTTTTCGAGGTTGATGATGTGAATCTTGTTGCGGTGACCGAAAATGAACGGAGCCATCTTCGGGTTCCAGAAGCGCGTCTGGTGACCGAAGTGGACACCCGCTTCCAGCATTTGGCGCATCGTAACTGCCATGTAAATTCTCCACGAGGGTTGGGTCTTAAGCCGGCCGCCGTACCGCCGCGCGATCCCGCCCCGAAGGGCACGAATTCCGCGCGGCCGGCACCCTGGTTGCGCCGGCTTGCGATTCGACACGTGCAAACGCCCGTGCCGCAAGCCTTCCATCCGCGATGCCGCCCCAACATGGGGCAAGCTCGGCAATTGGATATCGACTTAGCCAAAGAGTATAGCACGCCGATTTGTCCGCTCTCAAGTCGCTCACCACTTTCGCTTGCCGCGCGGCAGCCGGCCGGACAATCCGCGAAAACCCGCATCCGCACCGCCGGCAGGGGCTGCGAGGCCTGCCAGAAGGTGCGATAATCCGTCAATTCACCGCATTCCAGGCATACCTCGATGGCTATTACGCTCAAAAACGAACACGATATCGCCGAGATGCGCGTCGCCTGCCGTCTCGCGAGCGAAGTGCTCGACTTCATCACGCCGCACGTCGTCGCGGGCGTCACGACCGCCGAACTCGACCGCCTCTGCCACGAGTTCATGCTCAACGAACAGGGCACGATCCCGGCGCCGCTGAACTACCAGCCGCCCGGCTACCCGCCGTACCCGAAGGCCACCTGCATTTCGGTCAACGACGTGATCTGCCACGGCATTCCCGGCGAGAAGGTGATCAAGAACGGCGATGCGCTGAACATCGACATCACCGTGATCAAGAACGGCTACTTCGGCGACACGAGCCGCATGTTCATCGTCGGCGAGGGTTCGATCCTCGCGAAGCGCCTCGTGCAGACCACCTACGAATGCATGTGGCTCGGCATCGACCAGGTCAAGCCCGGCGCGCACCTCGGCGACATCGGCTACGCGATCCAGAAGCACGCGGAAGCGCAGGGCTACAGCGTCGTGCGCGAATACTGCGGCCACGGCATCGGCACGGTGTTCCACGAAGATCCGCAGGTCGTCCACTATGGCCGCCCGGGCACCGGCATCGAACTGAAGGCCGGGATGATCTTCACGATCGAGCCGATGATCAACGCCGGCAAGCGCGACATCCGCACGATGCCCGACCAGTGGACGGTCAAGACGCGCGACCGCAGCCTGTCGGCGCAGTGGGAGCACACGGTGCTCGTCACCGAAACCGGCTACGAGGTGCTGACCGTGTCGGCCGGCACGCCGGCGCGCCCGGTGTTCTCACAACCGGCCGCCGCCGTCTGAGCGCCGCCGCGCCAGCCCGCCCCACCCGCACCTGAACGGCCGCCCATGAGCGCTCACGCTGCCCCCTCGCCCGAAGCGCTGTCGCGGCGCGCCGAATTCAAGGCCGCCAAGACGGAGATGCTCGAGCGCTTTCGCCGCGCGGCGAACGTCGCGTCGCTGATGCACGCGCTGTCGAAACTCACCGACGAGGCGCTGAAGCGCGTGTGGGACGACTGCGGGCTGCCCGCGACGCTCGCGCTCGTCGCCGTCGGCGGCTACGGGCGCGGCGAGCTCGCGCCCTATTCCGACGTCGACATCCTCGTGCTGCTGCCCGATGCGCACGATCCGGCACTCGACGCGCGCATCGAGCGCTTCATCGGCATGGCGTGGGATCTCGGCCTCGAGATCGGCAGCAGCGTGCGCACGGTCGCGCAGTGCATCGAGGAAGCGTCGCATGACGTCACGGTGCAGACCTCGCTGCTGGAAGCGCGCCGCATCGTCGGCAGCACCGCGCTGTTCGAACGCTTCACGGTGCGCTACCACGAGGCGCTCGACGCCCGCGCGTTCTTTACCGCGAAGGTGCTCGAGATGCGCCAGCGCCACGCGAAGTTCCAGGACACGCCGTACAGCCTCGAGCCGAACGTGAAGGAAAGCCCCGGCGGGTTGCGCGACCTGCAGACGATCCTGTGGATCGCGCGCGCGGCCGGTTTCGGCAGCAGCTGGCGCGAGCTCGACACGCGTGGTCTCATCACCGATCGCGAGGCGCGCGAACTGCGTCGCAACGAAGGTTTCCTGAAGACGCTGCGCGCGCGGCTGCACGTGATCGCCGGCCGCCGCCAGGACATGCTCGTGTTCGACCTGCAGACGCAGGCCGCCGAGAGCTTCGGCTATCAGGCGACGCAGGCCAAGCGCGCGAGCGAACAGCTGATGCGCCGCTACTACTGGGCCGCGAAAGCCGTCACGCAGCTCGCGACGATCCTGATCCAGAACATCGAGGCGCAGCTCTTCCCCGCGACGAGCGGCATCACGCGCGTGCTGTCGCCCGACCGCTTCGTCGAAAAGCAGGGCATGCTCGAGATCGTCGACGACGGCGTGTTCGAACGCCACCCCGACGCGATCCTCGAAGCGTTCCTGCTGTACGAGACGACCCGTGGCGTGAAGGGCCTGTCCGCCCGCACGCTGCGCGCGCTGTACAACTCGCGCGAGATCATGAACAACACGTGGCGCCGCGATCCGCAGAACCGCGACACGTTCATGCGGATCCTTCAGCAACCCGAAGGGATCACGCACGCGTTCCGTCTGATGAACCAGACGAGCGTGCTCGGCCGCTACCTGCTGAACTTCCGCCGCATCGTCGGCCAGATGCAGCACGACCTGTACCACGTGTACACGGTCGACCAGCACATCCTGATGGTGTTGCGCAACATCCGCCGCTTCGCGGTGGCCGAGCACGCGCACGAATATCCGTTCTGCAGCCAGCTGATCGGCAACTTCGAGCGCCCGTGGGTGCTGTACGTCGCGGCACTGTTCCACGACATCGCGAAGGGCCGCGGCGGCGATCACTCGACGCTCGGGATGGCCGATGCGCGGCGCTTCTGCCGCGAGCACGGCATCGCCGGCGACGATGCGGCGCTGATCGTGTGGCTCGTCCAGCATCACCTGACGATGAGCCAGGTCGCGCAAAAGCAGGACACGAGCGACCCCGAAGTCATCAAGCGCTTCGCCGAAGTCGTCGGCAACGAGCGGTACCTCACCGCGCTGTACCTGCTGACCGTCGCCGATATCCGCGGCACGAGCCCGAAGGTATGGAACACGTGGAAGGGCAAGCTGCTCGAGGACCTGTACCGCATCACGCTCGCGGTGCTCGGCGGGGCCAATCCCGACGCGCATTCGGAGCTGAAGTCGCGGCAGGAGCAGGCGCTCGCGCTGCTGCGTCTCGAAACCGTGCCCGACGACGCGCATCGCGCGCTGTGGGACCAGCTCGATATCGGCTTCTTCCTGCGTCACGACGCGGCCGACATCGCGTGGCAGACACGCGTGCTGTACCGGCACGTGAATGCCGAAACCGCGATCGTCCGCGCGCGGCCGTCGCCGATCGGCGACGCGCTGCAAGTGCTCGTGTACGTCAAGGATCGCCCCGACCTGTTTGCGGGCATCTGCGCGTATTTCGACCGCAACGGGCTGTCGGTGCTCGACGCACGCGTCAGCACGACGCGGCACGGCTATGCGCTCGACAACTTCATCGTCACGCAGACCGAACGTGACGTGCGGTATCGCGACATCGCGAATCTCGTCGAGCAGCAACTCGCGTCGCGGCTCACCGAAACCGCACCGCTGCCGGAGCCGTCCAAGGGCCGCCTGTCGAGGCTGTCCCGGACGTTTCCGATCACGCCGCGCGTCGACCTGCGAGCCGACGAGCGCGGCCAGTACTACATCCTGTCCGTGTCGGCCAACGACCGGCCGGGCCTTCTCTATTCGATCGCGCGCGTACTCGCCGAGCATCGGATCGGCGTCCATGCGGCGCGGATCAATACGCTCGGCGAACGCGTCGAGGACATTTTCCTGCTCGCGGGTGCCGGCCTGTCCGACAACCGCCTGCAGATCCAGCTCGAAACCGAATTGCTGCGTGCGATCGCAGTCTGAATGAATCCCAGCGTTTATGCGCACCAAATTAACCGTCAAGAATCCGAAGCCGGCGTCGCCGACCCGCGCCCCTGTCCGCTCCGGCAGCCTCGTCGCCCGCAAGGCGGTGCGTCCCGC